>JAAAOL010000427.1 GCA_009908885.1 Bacteroidota bacterium
CGGCCATTGCAGGCGAGCGGCGGCGTCCTCGGCAGGGAGCCAGGCGAAGGCGTCGTGCTCGTGGTTCAGCACCGGATCGGCGTCCAGCTCGGCGGCGAAGGCGGGCGTCAGGTTGATGCGGTCGTGCTGCCACTCGTAGAACGCGTTGACCGACGGCAGTGCCCAGAAGCGGCTTGGTGTGCGGCCCGTCTCTTCCTGCACTTCCCGCAGTGCCGCTTCCCACGCCGCCTCGCCCGTGGCGATCTTGCCGCCCACCATGCGCCAGGCGCCTGCATACGCCACGTCCGGCGCGCGCCGCAGGAGCAGGAAGCGAGCGTTACCAGCGTCGTCCAGGTGGTACGGGTACACGTCGATGACGCGGACGGTGGGGGCGGGCATAGTTGGCACGGGTGGTGTGTCGCCCAGGACGGGGCGGGTCGACGTGTCTGGGGGAAATTTCGTCCAGCTAGTCGCTGAAGTATTTGTCGATGTCCTCGCGACCGTGAACGACCCGAACCACCTCGATTCCTTCGACGCCCTCGGCGAGCGGCAGATACAGGATCACGTAATTGTGCACGGGAAAGGAACGCAGGTCTGGGACCAATTCTGCGCGGGCCCGGCCCATGAAAGGAAATTGGGCCAGCCGGGCCAGTTTCTCTTCGATGCGCCGTAAAAAGCGCGTAGCCGCCTCCGGGTTTTCCAGGGCGATGTGCAGCCAGATCTGCTCCAGGTCTTCTTCGGCACGGGGACGTGTTTGAGCACCACCGCCATCACGAAACATCCTGCTGTTGCAGGGCCGTCAGTCGGGCTTCTCCCTGACGGATGATCGCGTCCATGTCGAGAGGAGTGGCCGGGCCGCTTTCCAGCCCGTCGTGCACCATCTCCCGCAGCCGTTCGAGCCTCGTCAGGTACTCGTTGATCTGCGCGGCCACGCGGGCTTGGTCGCTCTCGGGAAGCGCCTGGAGTCGTGCGATGGCGGTTTCCAGCTCCTGCGTCATGTCACGCCCCCGGCTCGTTGCTTGCTCCTGCGAACATAGCTCCTACGCCTGGCGATTTGTGACGTTCATATCGGGCTCTTCATTCCTCCCGAACTGAAATCTGATGCCACATCCGGCGCGCGCCGCAGGAGCAGGAAGCGCCCGTCCCCGGCATCGTCCCGCCGGTACGGATACACGTCGATGACGCGGACGGTGGATTTGGGCATGACACCGGGAAGGCTACTCGATGTCCTCGGGGTTCTCGCGGACGTGCCGAACGGTGAGGATCAGGACTTGGTCGCCGAGGACCTCGTAGGTGATCCAGACCTCCCTGAACAGCAGTTATCGGACGTTGTCGTGCTCGCTGGCAGACACCGTCCGGCCCCGATGGGGAATGGTGCGAAGCGAGTCTGCGTAGTCGACCACCTCGCCCATCCACGTCCGGGCGCGGTCTACGTCATGTGGAAAGCGGCTGAATGTCGCGGGTGTAGTTGAGACGCTGCATGGCTGCAAAGGTGGCTTGTTGTACCTCAAGGCGTACATCATTCGGTGCATCATTTGGTTTCTGATGCGTCGGACTCGAGCCCGGACCACTCCGCCGAAGTCACCCAGCCATCGCCCGTCCAGTACTGCACCTGCTCCTTCCAGCGCTGCCAGTATGCGTAGTCCGGCACGAACGGGATGTGGCCGTCCCGGTGGAGTTTGGTGGCGGCAACGGAACGGTGCACATGTTAGTGGGCGGTGAAGGAAGAGATGTCCAGATGCTCCTCGCGTTGAAGGCAGAGAACAAATGACGTCGAACGCGGCTACTATCCTCGTAGCTTTTGTTTCCCGGACGCATACGACGCCATGGCGCGCACGCTCGACGAGGTCTGGCCGACGCCGAGCCGCACCCATCTGAAGACGGCGGTAGATCGACTCGTCGAGGCGTTTGACCCGCTTCAGGTGCGCGTCTTCGGGTCCTACGCGCGCGGTGATGCCCATCCGGGGAGTGACCTGGACCTGCTCGTCGTGCTCTCCAGCGTGGATCACAAGCGCGAGGCCGCCGTCGCGATGCGGCGCGTCCTGGCCGACCTACCCGTACCTCACGACGTGTACGTCACGACGCCTGCCGACATCGAAGAACGCGGTTGGATCATCGGCACGCTCCTGCATGAAGCGTTGCAGGAGGGCGAGGTCGTCTACGAGCGGCAGGAGGTAGCATGAACGATGCGCTCCGTCGAGAAGTAGCCCGCTGGCTGCGCTATGCCCAGGAGGATCTGCGTGAAGCCCGGCGGCTGGTGGCCCGGTCAGACGCTGTGCCTCGCCATCCTGCGTGGTTGGCCCAGCAGGGCGCAGAAAAGGCCCTGAAGGCGGTGCTCGTCTGCGAGCAGATCCCGTTTCCGCGAACGCACAACCTCTCTACCGTCTTCAACCTCATTCCGGCGCACTGGCAGGTCAGGGAGGTGGCGGCGGACCTGGAGCGGCTCTCCGAATATGCTGTGGAGTCTCGGTATCCAGCCGACGTCCCTGATATTACCGCAGCGGAGGCCGCCGAAGCTGTACGCGATGCCGTGCGGCTTGCTGACGCCGTGACCGCTGATCTGGAACGGCGATTGTCCGAGCAAAGCCGCGGTGACTCTTGAGACATCGGCATGAAAACCGCCTGGGCTTGCCGATGAGTAGTACCAACTCCCGGTGTTCACCGGTTGTTTGTCATCCCGGCCACTGATGGAGCGCAGCGGAATAATTGAGTCCGGCATGACCTCCAAACCGAAACGACAACGTACGACCGGATTTGATATAAGCCCGCAGGGTCGTCATGGCCTCCCAGCAGTCCACTCCGCCGCAGCCACCCACCCGTCGCCCGTCCAGTACTGCACCTGCTCCTTCCAGCGCTGCCAGTACGCGTAGTCCGGCACGAACGGGAGATGCCCATCGCGATACAGCTTGGCGGCAGCGGCGTCGTACGTGTCCTTCGTGTTGACATCCGCGACGGTGAGGTTCTCATCGAGAAACACGATGTATCCCAGGGGAAAGCTCTTGTTGGCAGGGTCGTGTGAGTAGCCGCCTTCTCGAATGTCGAGCGCGACGTGTTGGCTCAGGGCGGTTTGTCCCCCTCGAACAGACTCTGCAACGCGGTCCGTGAGTAGCGTGTCGCTGAGCAGGGTAGGCGGGAAGCGTACGTATCCGATGTGTTGGGCAGGGACAATGCCTTCCACGACGTAGTCGCCACGAAGGGGGGCGTGTCCTTCCATGTCGCGCGGGTCCAGCACCGTAAGCGCCGCCTGGTCGAAATACGCATTGTTGCGTCCACTCGCTAGAATCTCTTGCACGCCGTCCCCGTCGAGGTCCAGTGCACGCAGGTCTTCCAGCCATCCTGGATGCACGTACCGCTGGAGGACCTCACCGCTCTGGGCGTCAATTTTGAGCAGCAGGCAGGGGAAGGAGCGTTTGTTTGCAACCGAGGTGATGACCTCCGTACGACCGTTGCCGTCGAAGTCACCTGCGATGAGAGCCCGCCCCTTGAAGTCTGGATTGCTGGTCCCTGCCTTTCGTGGGAAGGCAAGATCGAAGCGAAGCGGTACTTTCCACAGGGGCTTGCGAGCGCCTATTTTCTTCGCTACGACGAACGATTGTACTGGCTGGTTGGGCGCCTCGTGCTGCATCCAGAAGATCTCGTTGGTCCCGTCGCCGTCTGCATCCGCAAAAGCGGGCCGATAGTCTGGATCGCCCGACTTCATCTCATTGTGCATCTCGCGCTCCACGAGCCCGGTGCCAACGACCTGCCCGTTTGCGTTCAGGAACCGGAGGTAATCCCCTTCGAGCCGGTAATCCACCGGGTTCTTGTCGATGGGACCGTAGGCGAGGCCGACGATGATGAGCAGCAGCAGCGCGATGGTGCCGAGCGCGGCGACGCCCAGGTAGGGCTGCGCGCGGCGCCAGAGGAGCCGGGTCCAGTAGCGCCAGGTGACGGGCTGCGCGAGCAGCGGCTGCCGGTGCAGATAGCGCTCGACGTCCGCCCCCAGCTGCTCGACGGAGGCGTAGCGCGCCTCGGGCGCCTTCTCCAGCGTCTTGCAGACGAGGCGGTCCAGGTCGCTCTTGATGGAGCGGGCGGGCGCGTCGACCCGCGTCCGGACTGCGTGGGACGGCGGGCGCACCGGCTCCTCGCAGATGAGGCGCTCCCAGGTGGCGGGAGACGTGTCGGGCGAGCCGTAGGGCGGGGCGCCGGTGAGCAGTTCGTAGAGGACGACGCCGAGGCCGTACACGTCGCTCGCCGTGGTGAGGGTGTGGCCGCGCACCTGCTCGGGGCTGGCGTACTGCGGCGTGTACATGCGCCGCGCCGCGACGGTCAGCGAGTGCTTGGGAATCAGGCCGTCGGGCGAGAGCACGCGCGCCAGGCCGAAGTCGAGCAGCTTTACCTGCGGCTGCCCGCGGCTCGAATCGGGGTCCGCGGTGACCAGGATATTGCCGGGCTTGAGATCGCGGTGCAGCACGAGGCGCGAGTGGGCGAAGTGCACCGCCGCGCACACCTGCTGGAAGAGGCGCAGGCGGTCGTCGACGGAGAGGGCGTGGGCCTCAGCATACTCCGTGATCGGGACGCCGTCCACGTGCTCCATCACGAAGTAGGAGCGCCCCGCGTCGGTGATGCCTGCGTCGTAGAGGCGGGCGATGTTGGGGTGTTCGAGGCGGGCCAGCAGCTGCCACTCCTGCCGGAAGCGGCGCACGATGTCGTCGGTGTCGAGGCCGCGGCGAATCAGCTTGATGGCGACCTGCCGCTCCAGCAGACCATCCGCGCGGTGGGCGCGGTAGACGGTGCCCATCCCGCCGCGACCGATCTCTTCGATAACATCGTACTTGCCGATGCGGTCCGGCACCTCGGGCTCCAGGTGGCACACCAGCCCATCGAGCCGTTCTGGCCACGACGATGCCACGGGCGAGGTGTCGAGGAAGGCGTCGTCCTGCGCGTCGGCCTGGAGTAGGGCTTCTACCTCGCGGCGCAGGCTCGGGTGGTCGCCGCAGCGGCGGTCGAGGAAGCGGTCGCGGTCGTCCGGCGGCACCGTTCGGGCCGCATGGAAGAGCGTCTGGACGCGGCTCCAGCGGTCGGGCTCCATGGGATGCGGGCGATCAAGGGGGAGAGGCGACGCTACGCGGCTGGACGCAGGCGGCTCAGCAGCCAGGCCCGCGCCACCGTCCACTCGCGGTAGACCGTCGAGCGCGAGATGCCCAGCACGTCCGCGGCCTCCTCCGCCGTCAGGCCGGCGAAGTAGCGCAGCTCGACCAGGTCGCGCTTGCGGGCGTCGAACTGGCCCAGCTGCTCCAGCGCCTGATCGAGCGCCACGAGGTCGACGTCTGTACTGCCGATCGCGTGGTTGGGCTGCAGGGTGATGGGCTGGTGGTCGCCGCCGCGCTTCTGGGCGGTGCGGGCCCGGGCATGGTTGACCAGGATGCGGCGCATGGCCTGGGCTGCCACGCGGATGAAGTGGCGCTTGCCCTCGAACGTGGCGCGCGTCTGCGGCGCCATCTTGAGATACGCCTCGTGCACGAGCGCCGTCGGCGTCAGCGTGTGGTTGGGTCGTTCGTGCCAGAGGTGCTGCTGGGCGAGGCGGCGCAACTCGTCGTAGGCCAGGATAAACAACTGTTCAGAAGCAGCCTCATCATTGCTCAAGGAGCGTGTGCGCGGTGAGGCGAGTGGGGAGGCACTGCGCATAGCGGTAAGACACTGGCTGAAGCGTACTTTATGCAGCGCTTAATCTATAAGTCGCCCGGCACAATGTCATCCCTCTTTGAGTCTTTTTTTGAGATCATGGTTGGTAAGCGGAGCGCGCGCTCTGCGGCGTGGTGACATCGCCGTCGAGATGTCCTATTATGTCCACGTACAGTGTTGTTCATCACACCGCGGAGGATCACCATGCCTTTTTCCATCGACGAGCACTATCACGCTGCCGTCATCGCCATCGAGGGACGGTTCCTCGGCAGCGTCGAGCGGGACGCCTTCAAGGACGCCATCGACGCGCTCAAAGACGCCGGGAAGACCAGCGTGATCATCGACCTGTCGAACACGGCGTTCATGGATTCGACGGGCATCGGCCTGCTCATCGGCGCGCTGACCACGATGCGCCGCGCGGGGGGCGACGTGCGGCTGGCGGGCATGAATGATCGGATCGAGAACCTCTTTCTGATGACGCGCCTGCTGGGCAGCGCCTTCACCAGCTACGACACGGTGGAGGCGGCGGCAGAGAGCTTCGGAGCCTCGTCGGCGGACGACGAATAGCGGAGGAACGGATGGGCCGAGGCCGCATCGCAAAAGCGGCATGGAAGCGCCATCGTTCTGTGACAACCGCGCGGGCGAGGGTACGTTGAGCATCATAGAGTACGCAACGTACCATCAACCGCACACCACGGAGGACGATCATGCTTCGACGCTCTGTATCCACCCTCACCCTCATCCTGCTCGCGGTCGGCCTCGCGCTGACCGCAACCCACAGCTACGCGCAGGACGTCACCGCGCCGCGCCTCGACGCGGCCGTCGAGCGCATCGTGACGACGCTCGACCTGTCGCCCGAAACGGCGGAGCAGCTTCGGCAAGCCGTCGCAGAGAACGAGCAGCAGGCGGGCACGCCGGGCTTTCTGTGGCACGTGACGGCGGACCTCCAGGCCGCGCTGACACCCGCCCAGAAGGAGGAGTTGCTGACCGCCGCGGATGCCGTCCCGATGGACGGACCGATGGCCCGCACGCCTCGCGGACGACGAGGCCAGGCCGGAGCACGCCTGCTCGGGCGGGGGGTGCCCGACCTCACGGATGAGCAGCGCGAAGAAATCGCCCGTATCCATGCGTCTTACGCAGACTCCACCCGCGCCCTGCGGCAGCAGCGCCGCGCCGCCATCGCCGAGGTGCTGACGGACGAGCAGGAAGCAGCGCTGAAGGCGCATGTCCAGCAGCGACGGGACCTGCGGCAGGACCGTCGCTGGGCCCGCCAGACCGCCGCTCGCCAGGAAGCCGCCGAGGTGCTCGACCTGACCGAGGAGCAGCAGGCCGCCCTGGACGCGCTACGGCAGGAGCAGCAGGAGCAGGCCGAGGCGCTCCGCGAACAGGTCCGGAGCGGTGCGCTCACGGTCGACGAGGCGGCCGCTGAGCGTGCCGACCTCCGCACGGAGGGGCAGGCCGCCCGCGCCGACATCCTGACGCCGGAGCAGCTGGAGACGGTGGACCTCCACCGCGTGCTGGCACGGCACACGGCGCAAGCCATGCGCCCGATGCACCGCGGTCTGCACCGGGGCCACCGCAGCGGCCCGCGCCGCTAACGACGGCTTGACACCGGCAGGCCCGAGGGGGCGTCTCGACCGTGAGGCGTCCCCTCGGTCTCGTCAGTCCTTCCGGGTCATCGGGAGCGTGGCACGGCTCATCTCGAATCGGATTGGACGGTTGAGCGTGCGGAGAGGTGGAGAGAAAAACGTCCAACCGTCCGCGCCTACACGAGTCCCTATCCCGCGTCCAGCGCGATGCCCCACGCCTCGGAGAGGTCGTCGATCACAGCCTGCTCGGCGTCGAGGAGGACGCCGTCGGCCTTGGCCACGTGGTACAGGTCGATGAGCAGGGCCGCTCGCTGGTGGCGCGGCATGACGCGGCGGACGGCTTCGACGGATCGGCGGAACTGGGCCTGCGGGTCGTCGGCCTGCCCGTACGCGCTGAGCGCTTCCCGCAGGACGCCGAGCAGGACCGTGGAGTCCGCCTCGGGCAGCCACTCCGCCAGCCGCGACTGGATGGCGTCGATCTCGTCGCTGCTGAGGCGGTCGTCGGTGGCGTGGGCCAGCGCCACGTACGTCACGGCCAGGTCATGCACGGGCGTCCACCCGTCCTCATCCGCCTCGTTCAGGACGTTCCACAGGCGCGCGTCGGTGGTGGTGCTCAGGATGTCCCAGGCGTGGGCGAGGCGCCCCAGGAGCTGCGCCTCCCCGAAGACGACCCGGTCGTCGGCCCGGGCGAGGTCCATCAGATCCTGCAGCAGGCGGCGCCGGGCATCGTCCGGCAAGCAGTCGCGCACGGCCTGAATCGCCGCGTCCAGATGATGCGATCGCCTCCCGCTTTCCGCGTAGCGTTCCAGCGCCTCCTTCAGGGCGCCCAGGACGGTGCCCTGCCCCACGTCCTGGTCCTGCCAGTGGCGCAGGCGCTCGGCGATGAGGTCGACCTCGGCGTCGTCGAGGGCCTCGTCGGCGCCATGGGCGAGGGCGAGGTAAATCAACGCCAGGTGGCTGAGGTGGAGCGGGGGATGCTCCCTGACGGCCATAGTCGCTACGATGTCCGTTCGGAGAATACGCGCGAGGCAGGCGTCGCGGGGGTTGGGCGGCGCCCGGTGCTTCCGATACGGCGGAGCTAGGCGACGGGTTCGCCGTCATCGCCCACGAACTTGTAGCCGATGCCGTATACGGTCTCGATGTAGCGGGGCTGCTGCGGGACGGGCTCGATCTTTTTGCGGATGGACGCCACGTGCCGGTCGATCGTGCGCGTGGTGATGTCGCCGCTGATGCCCCACACGTCGCGCAGGAGCTGCTTCCGGCTGATGGTGCGCCCCCGATGCTGGATGAAGTAGCGCAGGATGTCGAATTCGAGCGTCGTAAACGGCACCTCCTCGTCAGCGACGGTGGCCGTCTGGTCGTCGAAGTCGATGACGACGTCGCCGAAGCGGAAGGCCGCCGGGGACGCGTCGGCGGGGGTGTGGCTGCGGCGGAGCACGGCCTTCACGCGGGCGCCCAGCTCTTCGGCGTCGAACGGCTTGGTCACGTAGTCGTCCGCGCCGAGCTCGAAGCCCTGGAGGCGCTCTTCCTGGCTGTCGCGGGCGGTGAGGACGATGACGGGCGAGCCCACGCCCATCCGCCGGGCCTCGCGCAGCACGTCGAAGCCGTTCTTCTTGGGCAGCATCACGTCCAGCAGCACGATGTCGTAGGGCGGCAGCGACGTGATCTGCTGCAGGCCGTCCTCGCCGTCGAGCACGCGCGTGACCGCGTAGCCTTCCATCTCGAAGAAGTCCTGCAGGCCCGTGCCGACCGCGAGGTCGTCTTCGACGATGAGCATGCGGATCGTCTGGTTGTGCATGGTGCCGGAGTGCCGAATCGAATAGAACAGGTCGCCGCGCCAGCGGGGTAGTGCCAGCAACGAAAGGCTGGTGCCAGGACGACACCGAGCGGTGATAGACTATGCAACAAAACCGTAAAAATCGAGGGGCGGGTGCTCAAACAAGCGTCCCCGGCTGCGCGTAGCACAACGGCGTATCTGTCATCGTCCCGCTGTCGTACCCGTTGCGCCGCCCATGGACTTTTACACCGTCGTCATCATCCTCACGCTGCTGGGCTTTCTCCTTCTGGCCGCACTGCTGCTGGTGCCCGTCTATCTCTTTCTGAAGCGGGAGGAGCGCGCCAGCCAGCGGTGGACGAAGGACGTGCTGGCCCGGCGGTCGCAGCGGGAGACGTCGTCCAACGGGGCTTCCGACGGCGCGGGTGCCTCGGCGGGCCGCTCGCCTTCTACCGACGCCTGAACCGATCTGCGCTCCTCGCCCGCCCGCGATCGACCGTCGGTCTTGCCGCCCGTCGCAGGCGAACAACCCCTCGGGCTGGTCGTTTACCGGGTCCTTCTGAACCCGTCGTACGAGGAGTATGGTTCGCTCCATCCTGTTTGTGCTCGTCGCCATTCTGGTCCCGCTCGCGCTGGACTACTACGTCTACCGCAACTGGCGGCGCTTCGTAGGCTACCGCGACGAAGCGGATCGCTCGCCCACGTTCCGGTGGACGCTGCCGATCTACCGCGTGCTGATGGCGGTGATGCCGCTGACGCTGCCGGTCTACTTTCTGTTCTCGAACTGGTGGGACGTGGAGCCCAAGCTGGCGCGCGGGGCCTTCCTGGCCCTCTGGTCCGTCTACTACGTGCCGAAGGGGCTGCTGGTACTCGCGCTGCTCATCAAGGACGGAGCGCGGTTCATCATCTGGCTCTTCGGATGGTTTCAGGAGCAGTTGCGGTCCGAGGCGCCGGACGATGACGAGGCGGCGCTCGATCTGTCCGACATGAAGCGGGCCAGCCGCCGCCACTTTCTGCGCGAGATCGGGTGGAGCGCCGCCTCGGTGCCGTTCGTCGTGGTGGGCTACAGCGTCTTTCGCACGCTCTACGACTTCGAGGTGCGCCGCGTGGAGGTGCCGGTGCCGGGGCTGCCGCGCCAGCTGGACGGCCTCACCATCGGACAGCTCTCGGACCTGCACGCCGGGTCGTTCTTCAGCGAGCGCCCGATGCAGGAAGCCGTCTCGCTGCTCCAGGCCGAGCGCCCGGACGTCATCGTCATCACGGGCGACTATGTGAACCACGACGCCGCTGAGTTCGGGCTGATCCGGGCGTCGATCCAGCAGTTGCAGGCCGACCTCGGCGTCTATGGCTGCCTGGGCAATCACGACCACTACGCGAACGTCGGCGACGTCGTCACGCAGGTGCGCGAGACGCCGGTCGACCTGCTGATCAACGAGCACCGCACGCTCGCCATCGACGGAGCGCAGCTGCACCTGGTCGGCGTCGATAACACCGGGTTCTACCAGGACTTCGCCAACATGAATGCCGCCGTGGCCGGGCTGGACGAGCGGCCGGGCGATGACCTGCGGCTGCTGCTGGCCCACACGCCGACGTACTGGGACGAGCACGTGCGCCCGCACCACCCGGCGATGGACCTGATGCTGTGTGGGCACACGCACGGCGGCCAACTGGGCGTCGAAGTCGGCCCCGTGCGGTACAGCCTGGCGCGCGTCGCGTATCCGCGCTGGGCCGGACTCTACGCCGAGCCGCGCCCGGACGGCGGCGAGCACTTCCTCTACGTCAACCGCGGCATCGGCACCGTCGGCCCGCCGCTGCGCCTGGGCATCCGCCCCGAGATCACCCTGCTCACACTGCGACGCGCCGCTTAGGTCGAAGGTCGAGGGTCGAAGGTCGAAGGTCGCGATTCGAACGACGTGCACGGTATTCGAGTACATGCTCGACCTGCGACCTGAGAACCTGCCAACCTGAAACACCCAACCCGCAACCCACAACCCGAAACCCCCAACCCACACCCGATGAAGCTGCTGCATCGCATGACGCTGCGCGCCCTGCCCGGGCCGTTCCTGGGCTGGCTCGGCACGCTCATGTTTTTGCTGCTGATGCAGTTTCTGATCAAGTACTTGCCCGACATCGCCGGGAAGGGGTTGCCGCTGGGCGTGGTTGTCGAGCTCGTCCTCTACAATCTGGCCTACATGCTCGTCCTGGCGGTACCCATGTCCGCGCTGCTGGCCACGCTCATGGCCTACGGGCAGCTGGCCGAGTCGAACGCCTACGCCGTCATCAAGAATTCCGGCGTCTCGGTGGCGCAACTCATCTGGCCGACGCTGATCGTCGGGCTGCTGCTGGCGGCGGGGATGACCTACTTCAACAACCACCTGCTGCCGGAGGCCAACTTCCGGGCCAAGAACCTGTGGCGCGACGTGCGCAGCAAGAAGCCGGGCTTCGAGCTGCAAGAAGGCGTCTTCTACGAGGGCATCAAGGACTACAGCATCCTGGTGCGCGAGTTGCCGCCGGCATCGAACGAGCTGGTCGACGTGACGATCTACGACTACACCGAGGGGGGGCGGCGCCAGAACGTCATCAAAGCCGAGCGAGGCCGCCTGGCGATGGTGCGGGACGGTAGTGCGCTCGACCTCGTGCTGGAGCGCGGCGAGGTGCACCGGCTGATCCCGGAGCCGTCGCCCGAGATGGACGAGCGCTACGAGCGCCTCGCCTTCGACCGGTACCGCCTGCGCCTGGACCTGTCCGAGTTCGCCTTCGAGCGGAGCGACCTGCGCGAGGGCTACCGCTCCGACCGGACCACGCCCACGGCGGACATGATCGCTTTCGTGGACTCGCTGGAGGCCAGCGTCCGGCAGACAACGCAGGACATCCAGAATTTCCCCCTGGCGCTCGTCGCCGACTCGACCTGGGCCGCGGAGCCGCCTGACGAGGCGACGCTGCCCGCGCCCCCTGCGGCGGATACGGCCGACGCCGCGCGCTGGGTGCTGGGCGGGCTCTCGCCGCCGGTACAGCGGGCGCTCTACGACGAGGCGCTGGAAGAGGCCCGCCACGTCCGCAACCGCATCGACGACGCCGGGCGCACGATCCGGTGGGAGGCGCAGCGGGCCGATCGCTACCGGGTGGAGATCCACAAGAAGTACTCCATCGCCCTCGCGTGCCTCATCTTCGTACTCATCGGCGCACCGCTCGGCCTCAGCATCCGGCGCGGCGGGCTCGGCGTCATCGGCGGCGTCGCCCTCGGCATCTTCATGTTCTACTGGGTGACGCTGGTGCAGGGCGAGAAGCTGGCCGACCGCGGCTTCCTGCCGCCCTGGATCGGCATGTGGATCGCCAACCTGGTGATGCTGCTCGTCGGCCTGTGGCTCGTCTTCTACGTCACCCTCGACCTGCGCGCCACCCCGCCCCTCCGCAAACGCTTCCTCCAGTGGCTGCGACGCTAACGGGTTTTGGGTTGCGGGTTGTTGAGGGATACCTGCCTGAGGGTGAGGAAAGAAATCGAAAATCCCAAATCGCCAATCTAAAATGTTATACCTCGTCCCCACGCCCGTCGGCAATCTGGAAGACATCACGCTGCGGGCGCTGCGCGTGCTGAAGGAGGTGCACCTGATCGCCTGCGAGGATACGCGCACCTCGGGCGTGCTGCTGGCCCACTACGACATCGACACGCCAAAGACGAGCTACCACGACCACAACGAACGCCGCAAGGCCCCGCGTCTCGTCGAGCGGATGCAGGGCGGGCAGGACGTGGCCCTCATCACGGACGCGGGCAGTCCCGGCATCTCGGACCCTGGCTTCTACCTCGTGCGCGAGTGCGTGCGGCACGACATTTCCGTGGAGGCGCTGCCCGGCGCGACGGCCTTCGTCCCGGCGCTCACCGCCAGCGGCCTGCCGTGCGACCGGTTCGTGTTCGAGGGCTTCCTGCCGCAGAAGAAAGGCCGCAGCAGTCGCATCGCGTCCCTGGCCGAGGAGGAGCGCACCCTGGTGTTCTACGAGTCGCCCTACCGGCTGGTGAAAGCGCTCGGGCAGTTCGTCGAGGCGTTCGGGGCGGAGCGTCCTGCCGCCGTGGCGCGCGAGCTGAGCAAGAAGTTCGAGGAAGTCCGCCGCGGCACGCTGCAGGAGTTACACGACCACTACGACGCCCAGGCCAAGGTGCGCGGCGAGATCGTGATCGTCGTCGGTGGGGCGGAGGGGTAAGCCCAGAAGGGCATGTGGGGGTTTTGAAGGGGAGTAGGCTTTTCATAG
>JAAAOL010000260.1 GCA_009908885.1 Bacteroidota bacterium
GATCTCGGTCAGCACGTTGGTCACCAGGTAGAGCAGCACCAGCACGGCGAAGATGCCCAGGCTGGCCGAGGCGGCCAGGATGCCCTGCGCCAGCGCGTCGGCCAGGCCGGTGCGGACGAACGCCTGCCCGATGCCCAGGGCCGCAGCAATGATGATGAGCACCTGCAGGTTGACGGAGCGCCGCGCCTCCGTGCCAGTCACGCAGCGGCTCAGCACCATGATGATGGCCGCGGCGAAGGTGGCGGTCACCAGCGGAAGCACCTCCAGGGCGACGAGCAGAAACATGGCGGCCACGGTGGCCAGCGCGATGGGCGCCTTGTGCGGCTCCGACGCGCTCCGGCGGGTGCGACGCGGGGTGCGACGCGGGGTGCGGCGCGGGGCGACGAGGTAGAACTCCTCGCGGTCGGCGTTCCAGCGGGTGTCGAACCCGTCCTGGGCCTCCACGAGCAAGAGGTCACCCGCCTTGATGGGCGTCCGCCCCAGCGGACTCTCGACGCGCTCGCCGCGCCGATGGATGCCGAGGACGACCCCGCCGTAGCGGTCGCGAAAATTGGTATCCCGCAGCGACTTGCCCACCAGCTCCGACGAGTCGGCCACGACGGCTTCGTAGAGCGGCAGCGTCTCCAGGTCGTCGACCCCCTTTACCGCCACGATGCGCTCCAGCCCGGGCCGGGCCAGCAGCACGTCGACCGTACTCGCATCCCCCACGAACGCCAGTTCATCGCCGGACAAGAGCACCTGATCTGGCGTCGCTGGCACCAGGTGATCCTCCCGACGCACGTGGATCAGAAAGGCGCCCCCGAGCGACCGCAGTTCCGCCTCGTCGATCGTCTTTCCGGCGAATGGCGCGTCCTCGCTTACGCGCAGCTCGAACAGGCATTCCGTCAGTCCATCGCTCCGTTCCTCGTCCGCCTTGCTCCGATCCGGCAGCAGCCGGTGCCCGACGAGCGCCAGGTACGCGACCACCACCACGACGGACGGGGCGCCGATCCACGTCAGGTCGAACATGCTGAAGCCCGCCATCCCGTTGTCCGTCAGCAGCCCCGAGACGATGATGTTGGTCGAGGTGCCGACGAGCGTCATCATGCCGCCGACGATGGCCGCATAGGACAGCGGGATCAGCAGCTTGGAGGCGGGCACCCCGGCCCGTCGCGCCCATTCCTGCACGCGGGGCGTGAGCATGGCCACGATGGGCGTATTGTTGAGGAAGGCCGAGAAGAAGGCCGTCGGCACCATGAGGCGCGGCAGCGCCCAGGACAGGCGGGTGGAACGCCCGAACAGGAGGCGGTCCAGGAAGCTCAGCGCTCCGGTTCGCTGCACGCCCGCCGCCACGACGAACAGCGCGCCGATGGTGAAGATGGCGGGGTTTGCGAAGCCGGCGAAGGCCGCTTCCGGCGGCATGGTGCCTGCCAGCAGCAACGCGCCGAGGGCGACGAGAAAGACGAGGTCCGGCCGCACGACCTCACGGATGAGCGCTACGGCCATCGCCGCGAGGACGCCGAGGGTCAACCAGGCCTGCCAGTGCAAAGGGTCCATGCCAGAACGACACCCTTCTGAGGAGAAACGACCGGGACGTTGCAGCTCAGACCGAGCGCTCCGTCGTTCCGTTGACCATCGTCGTGGGCACGACGTCGGGCGCGCTCTGCGGACGTCCGATGCTGTAGTACTCGAAGCCGGCGTCCGTCATGCGGTCGACGTTGAAGACGTTGCGCCCGTCGAAGATGAGGGGGCGCTTCAGGCGGTCTCGCATTTTCTCGAAGTTGGGTCGCCGGAATTCGTGCCATTCGGTGCAGATGAGCAGCGCGTCGGCATCGTCCAGCGCAGCATAGGCGTCGTCCACGTAGTCGATGGCATCGCCCAGAACGGCGCGCGTCGTTTCGATGGCTTCGGGGTCGAAGGCGGCGACCTCCGCCCCGGCCTCCAGCAGGCGTCGGATGACGACGTGCGAGGGCGCCTCGCGGATGTCGTCCGTGTTCGGCTTGAACGAGAGGCCCCAGATGGCGATGCGGCGCCCGTCGAGCGAGCCGTCGAAGTAGTCGATGGCGCGGTCGGCCAGAAGGCGACGCTGCCGGTCGTTCACGTCCAGCACGGATTGGATGATCTGGAAGTCGTAGCCGTGGGCGTCAGCGGTGTGGGCGAGCGCCTTGACGTCCTTGGGAAAGCAACTGCCGCCGAAGCCGATGCCCGCGTACAGAAAGTGCTTGCCGATGCGGCTGTCCGAGCCGATGCCGATGCGCACTTGATCGACGTTGGCGCCGACCCGCTCGCACAGATTGGCCATCTCATTCATGAAGGTGATCTTGGTCGCCAGGAAGGCGTTGGCGGCGTACTTGGTCACCTCGGCGGAGGCCTCGTCCATGACGAAGATCGGGTTGCCCTGCCGCACGAACGGCTCGTAGAGCAGCTGCATCGTCTCGGCGGCCTTCTCGCTGGAGGTGCCGATGACGACGCGCTCGGGCTTCATGAAGTCGCGCACGGCCACGCCTTCGCGCAAGAATTCCGGGTTGGAGACGACGTCGAAGTCCTTCTCTGCCTCCAGTCCCGCCTCTTCCAGAATAGCACGCACGCGGCGGGCCGTGCCCACCGGCACCGTGCTCTTGTTGACGATGATGCGGTGCGCGGGGTCGTCCTCCTGACTCAGCAACGCGCCGATCTCGCGCGCCACGCCTAGGACGTACGACAGGTCCGCCGAGCCGTCCTCGCCGGGCGGCGTCGGGAGCGCCAGAAAGATGACCTCGCTAGCCGCCACGGCCTCGGGCAGCTCCGTCGTGAAGTGGAGGCGCCCCTCCCGCAGGTTGCGGTGGAAGTAGACGTCCAGGTCGGGCTCGTAGATCGGCAGTTGGCCATCGCGCAACTGCTCGACCTTGTGGTCGTCGATATCGACGCAAATGACGTCGTTGCCCATCTCGGCAAAGCAGGTGCCCGTGACGAGCCCTACGTACCCAGTGCCGATGATCGCGAGGTTCATAGTCGGTGCAGTCGGTGGTGTCGGTTCGGTGCTACAGCGCCGGTGCGGCGGAACGGGCCGCGCCGGGACAGTTGCGCAGTATACTCATCCCTTCGCGCGCTGTTTGCAGATTCTCCTTCAAGATCAGGCGCAGAATCGCCGTCTCCGATGGCGCAGGCGCCTGTTGCTCAGGCCATGCGGCTGGCGGCCACGGCCTGCTCATCGCGCGCCTCCTGCAGGTCGGCCTCCACCATCTCCTCAATCATCGTCTCCAGCGTGTAGCGGGGCTGCCAGCCGAGATCGTCGCGGGCCTGCGAGGCGTCGCCCAGCAGCACGTCCACCTCAGTCGGGCGGAAGTAGCGCGGGTCGATCTCGATGACCACGTCGCCCGTCTCGCGGTCCAGGCCGCGCTCCTCCACGCCCTGCCCGGTCCACGCGAGGTCGATCCCGACGGCGGCGAAGGCCTTCTCGCAGAAGGTGCGCACCGAGTGCGTCTCCCCCGTAGCGATGACGTAGTCCTTGGGATCCGGCTGCTGGAGCATGAGCCACATCGCCTCCACGTAGTCGCGGGCGTGGCCCCAGTCGCGGCGCGCTTCCAGGTTGCCCAGGTAGAGGCGTTCCTGCAGGCCGAGCGCGATGCGGGCGGCGGCGCGGGTGATCTTGCGCGTGACGAACGTCTCGCCGCGCACCGGGCTCTCGTGGTTGAACAGGATGCCGTTGCAGGCAAACATGTCGTACGCCTCGCGGTAGTTGATCGTGATCCAGTAGGCGTAGAGCTTAGCGACGGCGTAGGGGCTGCGCGGGTAGAAGGGCGTCTCCTCGGTCTGCGGCGTCTCCTGCACCTTGCCGTAGAGCTCGCTCGTGGAGGCCTGGTAGAACTTCACGCGCTCCTGCATCCCGAGGATGCGGATGGCCTCCAGCAGCCGCAGCGTGCCGAGGGCGTCGACGCTGGCCGTGTACTCGGGCGACTCGAAGCTGACCTGCACGTGGCTCTGCGCGCCCAGGTTGTAGATCTCGTCGGGCTGCACCTCCTGCACGATGCGGATCAGGTTGGTGGCGTCCGTGAGGTCGCCGTAGTGCAGGAAGAAGCGCACCTTGGACTCGTGCACGTCCTGGTACAGGTGGTCGATGCGGTCGGTGTTGAAAAGGCTCGCCCGGCGCTTGATGCCGTGCACCTCGTAGCCTTTGTCCAGGAGCATCTCGGCCAGGTAGGCGCCGTCCTGCCCGGTGACACCTGTGATGAGTGCGGTCGGCATAATGGGGTACTGGTTGCGGGTTGCGGGTTTCGGATTACTGGTTGGGGGTACTGACACCCACTCCGGTTCATCCGGTGTAGTGTGGCAGTGATGCCTGATAAATCATCTCCCTGTCACTCCACTTCGCTCCACGCCTTCCCCCCTTCCGGAAGGGGGCGCGAGGGGGATGTGCCTTCGGGAAAGGACTTGCTGAAACGCCAACGCTTTACGCCTCAGATCCCGCACCGGAGTGGGACCTCGCGCATGTGTCGTTGGAGATCGGGCGGATCTGGTATGACAGGGGCGAAGAATCTCTGAATGCCTCCATGGACCTGATCGTCCTAATCGACCTGTGACCTGACCAACTCGAAACATGAAACTCTGATACCTTCCGAACTATGAACTATCGTCAAGCCACCGCGACGTGGTCGAGGTACCAGGCGTACGTCTTGCGCAGCCCTTCGTCCAGCGACGTGGGCGCCTGCCAGCCGAGCGCCTCCATGCGGGAGACGTCGAGCAGCTTGCGGGGCGTGCCGTCGGGCTTGGCGCGGTCGTACTCGATGGGGCTCTCGCTGCCGACGACCTCACGGATGCGTTCGGCGAGTTCCCGGATCGAGAGGTCCTCGCCGACGCCCACGTTCAGCAGCCCGTCCGGCGCTACGTCGTAGATGCGGTCTTCCTCCTGCTCCAGAATGAACAGGCAGGCGTCCGCCACGTCGGCATTGTAGAGAAACTCGCGCTTCGGCGTTCCGGTGCCCCAGAGCGTGACCGGCGCGTCCGGCAATCCCTCGCGCTTGGCCTCGTGAAACTTGCGCAGGAGGGCGGGCAGGACGTGGCTCGTCTTCAGATCGAAGTTGTCGCCCGGGCCGTACAGGTTGGTCGGCATGAGCGAGAGAAAGTCGTCCCCGTGCTGGCGGCGGTAGGCCTCGCACAGCTTGACGCCCGCGATCTTGGCGATGGCGTACCACTGGTTCGTCGGCTCCAGCGGCCCGGTCAGCAGGTACTCCTCCTTGAGCGGCTGGGGCGCGTGCTTGGGGTAGATGCAGGAGCTGCCGAGAAAGACGAGGCGCCGCACGCCCGTCCGGTGGGCCGCCCGGATGACGTTCGTCTGGATCGCCAGGTTGTCGCTGATGAAGTCGGCCGGGTAGGTGTCGTTCGCCAGGATGCCGCCCACCTTCGCCGCCGCCATGACGACGTACTCCGGCTGCTCCTGATCGAAAAAGGCGTCCACGTCGGCCTGCACGCGCAGGTCGAGGTCGTCGCTCGTCCGCAGTACCAGGTTGGTGTACCCCGCCGCCCGGAGCCGCCGCACCACCGCCGAGCCGACCAGCCCGCGGTGCCCGGCGACGTAGATGGAAGCATTCTTATCCTGTAGTCGCATGCCTGGCCGTCTGCCTATCCGTACTCAGCACCCTACTCTCCTCCACGCGCGAACTCGATCAGCCGATCGATCAGGAAGACCGTCGCCCCGACCGAGCCGAGGATCTCCAGCCCATCGCGCCAGCCGAAGGTGCGGCGCGACTGCGTCTCCACGATGAGGAGATCGCCCTCCTGCAACACTGGGTCCTCGGGCAGCGGATTCGCCTCACCTTCCATCTGGGCCTCGACGATCGTCGCCCACTGTCCCTGCTCCTCACGCATCAGCTTGATCGTCATCTCGTTGATGAAGTCGCCGTAGCCAAAGCGCTGCTGATTTCCTCCTCGTCCACTGATCTCGCCGATCGGCGGACCACCGGCGATGGTGAGGAGCGTGCTGAGATGCATGCCCTGCGTCACCTCGTAGAGCCCCGTATTGACGCCGCCCCAGACGCTCACGCGGATCGTAATGTCGCCCGGCTCGGCAAACTTGATGTAGGCCCCGCCGGTGGCCTCCTGAAACAGATCGAAGGCCTGGCCCGAGGCCGTGTTGACACAAAGGCCGAGGCCCAGAAACAGCACTGCGAGGATACGCACCATGGGCGAGAAAACGGGTTGGACGGAGGAAGAAGGGATACGAGGAGTTGCCACACCTCGAACGAGGCGCCTCAGGAGCGGCGGATGAGCCCGCCGAGGGTGCTCTTGTTGGACGACTTCTGGCCGTAGTAGTAATTGTTGTAGTAGGCGTACTCGTAGCCGTAGCCATAGCCGTACTTGTAGCCGCCGTAGGCCGCCTTCAGGTCGAAGCGGTTGAGCATGATGCCCAGGATGTCTGCACCGACGCTGTGAAGCGCCTCCGCGCTGCGATCCACGGACTGCCAGTTGGTTTCTCCGGCAGCGCACACCAGCACGGTCGCGTCGCAGTGGGAGGCCAGGATGAGCGCGTCCGAGACGACGAGCGTAGGCGGCGTATCGACGATGAGTACGTCGAACTCCTGCCGCCAGCGGGCGAGAAACTTCTGCATCTTGCGGGAGCCGAGCACCTCGGCCGGGTTGGGCACGTCGCGCCCGGCGGGCAGCACGTAGAGATAGCTGTCGACGTCGGTCGCGAACTGCTCGATGTTGTCCGGCACCGAGTCGAAGAGCAGGTCGACGAGGCCCGGCTCGCGGGAGAGGCCCATCATGCGGTGCCCCTCCGGACGCCGCAGGTCGGCGTCGACGTAGAGCGTGCGCCGCCCGGACTGGGCCATCGTGACGGCCAGGTTGAGCGCCGTGACGGTCTTGCCCTCGGACGGGTTCGGGCTCGTAATCATGATGGCCCGCGCGTCCTTGTCGGGCCGGCTGAACTGGATGTTGGTCCGCAGCCGCCGGTAGCCTTCGGCCACGGGCGAGAGGGGATTGAGCAGTGAGATGAGGCGCGTGCTGTAGTCGTGCCCATCGACGGCCACGCGCTCCTGCCCCTTGAAGTCCTGCTTGACGACGCGCTCCATGTCCGGCACCACGCCCGCCACGTTGTAGCCGCGGCGGCGCAGGTCTTCCGGCTTGCGCACCTTGTTGTCGAACGCGTTGCGGATGAAGGCCAGCCCGATGCCCAGGATGAGCCCCAGCACGCCGCCGACGAACAGGTTGGCCTGTACGCGCGGCCGCACCGGGTTGCCCGGCACCAGCGCCTCGTCGACCACGTCGACGTAGCCAAGTTCAGCGTTCTCGGCAATCCGGGCCTCCTGCAGCCGCCCGATGAGCTGCATGTACAGCTCCTCCCGCGTGGTGAGCGACCGCTGAAGGCGGTTCATGATGACCTCCTTGCGCGGAATGTCGCCCAGGCGGGATTCGTACTTCGACAGCTGCTCGTCGTAGAGCTCCATCCGCGCCTGCAGCCCCTGCACGGTCACGTTCTTTTCCATGATCTGCCGCCGCAGCTCGGTCACCGTGTTGATGCGGCTCTCCACCGACTCGCCCGACTGCGACATCGCCAGGTCCGTCGGCGAGGCGCCCGAAGCGATCACGTTGTCGATGAGGTTCTGCGTACGCTCGTCGAGGCGCGCCTGGTACTGGTCCAGCTCCTGCTGGATCTGGACCAGCTCGGGATCTTGCGACGGGTTCTCCTTCAGATTCGGGTTGCGCGCGTACTTCTGATCCATCTGCAGCTCCAGCTCCGTGATGCGCTGCGTGAGCGCCTCGATGGCCTGGTTGTCGCCCGAGGTGAGCTGCTTGGCGAGGCCCGGCACGATCTCGTCGAGCTGGTCCTTGAGGGCGCGGAGCTCCGCCTGCGCCATGCCCAGTTCAAGCTGCGTCTGGTACTGTTGCTGCTGTACGTTCGAGACCTGCCCGATGAGCTGGCTGGCCTCCTGGTCGGGCGCCACGACACTCTGTTGGTTCAGAAACGAGGTCAGCTCTTCCTCCGCGCTCCGCAGCTCCTGCGAGAACTTGTCGGTGATCTCACTCAGAAACTCACGCGAGGCAGAGACCTGCGAGCGGCTCGTCGTGCGGTTGTATTCGATGTATTCGCTCGCGTAGACGTTGGCGATGAGCGCGGCTTCCTTCGGCACGGGGCTCGTCACGGTCACCTTGACGATGTCGACCTCGCGTGAGACCGGGCGCACTTCCAGCCGGCCCTGCAACTCCTGCGCGATGGCGAGGGCCTTGGCCGGATCCTTCCCCTCGCCCAGGATTTCGAGACGCTGATCGGTGCCCGGGAGATTATAGACGTCCAACAATTCTTCTGCCACGCGCATCGCGATGCGGCGCGAGCGCAGGATCTCCATCTCGTTGGCGATGCCCCGGCTGATGCCTGCTCCACCGCTTGCCTGCGTGCCCAGCACCTCGGACAGCTGCGAGGACGACTCCGGCTTGTTGACCAGGAGCGTCGTGCTCGTCTGGTACTGCGGCGTCTGCTGCAGCGTGTAGACGGCCACGCCCGAGAGCATGAGCACGAAGCAGGCGAGGATGATCCACTTGTTCTTGAAGAGCACCTCGACGATCTCGTGAATCGAGATCTCATCGCCTTCGGGCTCCTCTGGATATCCGCGACGGGCCGGCTCGCCGTTCGTCCCATTCGGACGGGGAGAGGGACCGAGCGCCTCAGGAAAGTTGGATTGCTCTGCCATGAAATACGTCGTTGGCGACTAAAGGGTACGGGCGACGAAACAACGCGGGCCGTTGCCAGGCCACATGGGCTCCGGCGGATGCTCAAGCGCCCCGCATTGCCGGTTGGACCGGGCGTCGTGCCGGACACGGCTGATGCGCTGCGAAGTGACGGAGACCGTGCCGGACCGGATCACGCCATCCCAAAGAGATACGCAAACCTAAGGAATATGACCCATGGAGATCAATGGGAATGCACACGGCTTAGGAATATGCGGAATCTCTCCGTCGAACGCAACGGGGCAGCGGGCGGAAAGATCGGCGCCGCCGGATAGCCCGCGTGAACAATTCGGGAGATTACAAATTTAGACACCATCTTCGTATCATTGGGCGCTGCGTCGTCCCCCTGCGTGGCCGCCCACCGATCTCCAGCACAACCGGTTCCCGCTTTGCGTCATCTTCCCCTGTCGAGGCCCGACATCAGTGCGCGGGAGCACCACCACGTCCGTCAGGTGCTCGCCTCCGACCGCCTCGCCCTCGGGCCGAAGCTGGAACGCTTCGAGGCCCTGATGGCTCAGCAGTGCCAGACGCGCCACGCCGTGGCCGTCAGCAGCGGGACGGCGGCGCTGCACCTCATCGTGCGCGCCCTGGACCTCGGCCCGGGCGACGAGGTGCTGACCACGCCCTTCAGCTTCGTCGCCTCCAGCAACGTACTGCTCTACGTCGGCGCCACGCCCCGCTTCGTGGACGTCTCGCCCACGACCGGCAACCTGGAGCCCGACGCGCTCGCCCGCGCCGTCACCCCCGCCACCCGCGCCATCCTCGGGGTGGACATCTTCGGCCTGCCGCTGGACTGGCCCGCGCTGACCGACCTCGCGGAGACGCACGACCTGCACCTGATCGACGACGCCTGCCACGCCCTCGGCGCAACCGTCGGCGACCGGCCGATCGGCGCCTGGGCGGATGCCGCCAGCTTCGGCTTCTACCCCAACAAGCAGATCACGACGGGCGAAGGGGGCTGCATCACGACCGACTCCGACCGCATCGCCACCCGCTGCCGCTCGCTGCGCAACCAGGGCCGCACCGACGACGGGCGCATGGAGCACGTGGCGCTGGGGTACAACTACCGGATGAGCGAACTGGAAGCCGCCGTGGGCTGCGGGCAACTGGAGCGGCGCGACGACCTCATGACGCGACGGGCGCAGGTGGCCGAATGGTACCACGCAGCCCTCGCTCCGCTGCGCGACGACCTCCGCCTTCCGACTTCGCCGCCCCGGGGTACGCGCAGCTGGTTCGTGTACGTGATCCGCCTGGACGACCGCTTCGACGACGAGGCGCGCGATATGCTGATGGCAGCGCTGCAAGACCAGGGGATCGACTGCGCTCCCTACTTTCCGAGCATCCACCTGCAACCGCTCTACCGCCGCCGCTTCGGCTTCGCGCCGGGCGACTATCCGAACTGCGAGGCGCTCTCAGCCCAGACGCTCGCACTGCCCTTCTACGCGTCGCTCGCGCAGGACGACGTGCAGCACGTCGCGGAGACGATCGCCGAGATCCTGCCCACGCTCCCCCGGGCCGCGACGACGGTGGCTGTCTCATCGACCGATGCTTCCTCGTAACCCATCGCGCTCCTCGCCATGGCCGCCCGCCCTACTCCGCTGCGTGGCAAGCGCCTCCTCGACCTCGTGGGCGCGAGTGCCTCACTGCTGTTAGCCGCCCCCGTCCTCGCTCTGGCCGGCGCGGCGATCTGGATCGAAGACGGCGGTCCTGTCTTGTTTCGCCAGGTGCGCGCCGGGCGCCACGGACGCCCCTTCACGCTGTATAAGCTGCGCACGCTCCGCCGCGGCGATCACGACCCCGAGAATCCGGAAGACCACGCGACGCGCGTCGGGCGCGTGCTGCGGCGGTGGAGCCTGGATGAGCTGCCACAGCTCTGGAACGTCCTGCGGGGCGCGATGAGCCTCGTCGGCCCCCGCCCGGCCCTGCCCGAGCAGGCGGCCCGCTACGACGCTGCCCAGCGCCGCCGCCTCGCCATCCGGCCCGGCCTGACCGGTTGGGCGCAGATCCACGGGCGCAACGCGCTGTCCTGGCCCGCCCGCATCCGCCTCGACGTGTGGTACGTGGAGCACCGCAGCCTGTGGCTGGACCTGCGCATCCTGCTTCGCACGCCCGCCGCCGTGCTCTCGGGCCGCGGGCTCTACGGACCCGAGGGCCGCAACCGCGACTTTCGGGCGGCACCCGTTCCTGACGCCCACTGACGGATCGCTGCACCATGTCCCATCCCTACGGCGGGCGCTTCCACGAAAAGGCCGTCTACGAGAGCCTCCAGGCCTGCGGGCACGACACGAAGCTGCACCGCCTGGCCCGCCTCATTCAGCCCGAGCGCATCCGCATCGGGCGTGGCTGCATCGTGGACGACTTCACGGTCCTCTTCGGCGGGCAGGGACTGACGCTCGGCGACCGCGTGCACGTCTCCTCCTTTTCGTCCATCGTCGGCGGCGGGCGTGCTACGCTGGACTCCTTCGCGGGCCTCTCGGCAGGCTGCCGCCTCATCACCGGCTCGGAGCAGTACCAGGGCGAAGGCCTGACCAACCCGTGCATCCCGGACGAGTTCAGGGCCGTCGAGCGCGGCACCGTCATCCTGCGCAAGCACGCCCTGCTCTTCACCAACGTGATCGTCTTTCCCGACGTCACCATCGGCGAAGGGGCTGTCGTCGCCGCCGGTAGCATCGTGGCGCACGACCTCGACCCGTGGGGCATCTATCGGATGAAGAGCGACCGGCTGGTCCGGGTGCGCGACCGTCCGCGCGAGACCATCCTGGCGATGGAAGCCGCCTGCGTCGAGAAATACGGCTACTGAGCTTCCGGACGCTCCCCTCAGAACGACGGTGCGATGCGGAGCCAGACGGACGGACTCGTGTCGCCCGCCACGTCCCGGAGCGGCCAGGCGACCTCCAGGCGCACGTCGCGCGCTCCGACGCCGAAGCCCGCCGAGGGCACGACCTCGCCAAGATCGAACGCCTCGCCCTCAGCTCCGACCCACCCGGCATCCACGAAGCCGATGAAGAGCAGGTCGTCGAACATTTCATCGAAGAGGTCTACGTCCGCCACGAGATATTCGGCACTGCCCAGCAGCATGCGCGCGCCCCGGAAGCGGTTCTGCGGGTAGCCGCGCATCGAGCCGATGCCGCCCAGCGTGAACTGTTTCTGGACCGGCACGTCGCCACCTTCCACGAGGCCGCCGCGCAGGCGCAGGGCCAGGCTACTGTGGGGCAACGCCGGGAGATAGACGCGCCCGTCGGCCACGTAGCGGCGGTAGTCGAAGTCGCCTCCGAAGCCTTCGGCAAGCTCCGCTTTTACGCGCAGCGCCGCGCCGTGCGGCAGATCGGCCACCTCGCGCACCTGCCCGGCCTCCAGCGCCGCGAGCACGGCATGGGCGCGTCCCGGGTCCGCGAGGAGATTCGGCTGAAACCGGCTCCCGCCGAAGACGGACCAGCCGGTGTTCTGCGTCAGCGCGCGGTGCCGCTCCGTTCGGTACCCCACGCTCACCTGCGCCAGAGCCGTCAACCGCTGCACGGCATAGACGGACCAGCCCTCGGCCTCGTAGTAGTCGAAGAAGTCGTGCTCGAAGAAGAAGGCGGCCAGCGAGTTTTCCAGCCAGGAGGTCTTCCAGCGATCTGCCGTCGTCGTGTTGTTGCGATACGCCGCGCCGAGTTTCAGGCCGTACGCGTCCCATTCTCCGCGATCCAGCCGCACTTCGGCCCCGATCTCGTAGCGCCAGGCCTCCAGCCCGAACGCGTACCCGAGCTGCCCGATCACACGCGCCTCCGACCAGTCATCCCAGCGCAGCGGCTGCTGCCCGAGGCCCAGCACGAGGCCTTCGACGCGGTTGTAGCGGACCGCCGGAATCGCCTCGTAGAGCGCCGCCTCCCGCTGAAACGGCTCGGACCGGTGCCCCCACGTGCCGACGATGGCCTCCGAATGATGCCGCGCGCCCAGCGGGCCATCCCACGCGTGGCCGTCGCGGTCGTGCTCGTCCTGTTCGAGACGTGACTTGCTGGCAGTCTCGTCATCACCCCCGTCGTGCGAAGCGAGCACGGGCTTCTCCGAGGATGGAGTGTGGTTCCCATCCTCCATGCCCTCGACCAGTCGCAGGGCTTCGTGCATCGCCTCGGTGGCCGCGTCGAGCTGGCGGGCCGCTTCGGTGTGCCCGTCCTCGGCGAGCGTCTCACGGACGGCGTCCAGATCGCGGACAGCCACGGCCAGAAGCGAGCGGAGGCGCTCAAGGTCCTCCGCCCTGGACGAGGCGTCCCCCGGATCCATGCCCTGGGCCGCCCGGGCGAGCCGCTGCGTGACCGACCGCAGGCGATCGCCCAATGCTCCGCGCTCGTCCTGGAACGTGACGCCTTGCAGCACCGCCACGATCGTCTGCAACGACGTCTCGATCAGCTGCTGCTCGTGCTGGAA
>JAAAOL010000553.1 GCA_009908885.1 Bacteroidota bacterium
GTTGGTATTATACCAAATCCGGCTGAACCATTGTGGTATGACGTAGCCCCGCGAAGCCGGATTTGGGGTTGGAAGGGTGTAGGTGTATACGTATGGACGTGACTCTCGTCCACCCCTTCAACCTTTCAACCCTCCATACTCCAACTCATTACCCGGAGTTGGTATTAGGGGGGCGAGAGGCGGCGTACGCTAATCAATGCTACCCCACCGTAGGCACCTGCAGCGAGCAGCATCACCAGCACGAAACCCCCCTCGACAGCCACGAGCGTGGCCAGCACCGTACTGACGACCGAGAGGCATCCGTTGATGCCCCAGGCCCACGGCACCTGCACGTCGCTGCGACGAGAGAGGTATCGCAGCCCGAGCGGAAACGGCACGCCCATCACGAATGCCGGTGGTGCGATCAGCAGGAACGTGCCCAGCGCCTTCAGCCCGAGTGGAAGCGTAATGGTCGCCTCCAGCAGCGGCATTAACACGAGCGTGTAGAGCAGCAGGAGCACCGCGACGGTCCCCGCCACACGTCGCAGCATCGCCACCTGGGCCGGAAGGCGCGCCGAGATGTAGCTGCCGAGACCGGAGCATACCAGCAGCGTCGTGAGTACGGCGGCGGTGGCATAGAGTGGATGGCCGAGGTAGAGGATGAACCGCTGGATGAGCACGATCTCGACGAACAGAAAGCCGAGGCCGAGGCCGCCGAAGTAGAGGAGCGTCCACGTCTTGCCCCGCCCGTGCCACCCGACGCGAAACAGTGGCAGAAGGATCAGCAGGAACGCGGCCAGGAGGATCTGAACGAGTGTGACGCCGACGATCAGATAACCGACTTCGAGAAATGGAAAGGTCTGCCCACCGAACTGATCGGCCAGGTGAGGCAAGCTCCCCCACCGCAGGAATTGCGAGAAGTAGGGCCGGTTGTCGGTGGCCGGCGCGATCGCGAAGTCGTACGCCTCGTAGAGTTCGTCCCGCTCCGAGGAGAGCAGGCGGTCTACGTAGGTAAAGAAGCGGTCGTCCTGCAACTGGTTGAAGCGCGTGCGTTCGCCCGGATCGAGGCCGGGCAGCAGCGCCGGGTCGAACGACAGGTCAGCAGCAACCGCCCGGACCTGCCGGATCTCCTGCGGCGTCAGCGCCGACCGCTTGAGGACGAAGGTCATCGTGCCCCAGCTGCGCACGGCGGCCAGGTGGGCGGTCGGATCCTCGATGCCGACCTCGTCCAGCACCTCGACCAAGGTCGCCAGCACCTTGAGCGGGTAGCGGTACGGGTAGTCCATCCACACCGTCACGCTGACGACGCCGTCGGGGGCGAGCCGCTCCCACATCGCCTGGAAGGCCGCCTTCGTCAGGGTGTACTGTTCCTGCAGCGCCGAGAGGCCGATGGTGCCGCCGAAGGCCCCGAGCGTAGGAAGCGCGATCAGGTCGTAGCGTGCCGTGTCGGCGGCGAGGTACGTGCGCGGCTCGCGTTGATGCACCGTCACGGCCGGATGGTACACGAGCGAGTCGGTGGCGTCGGCCAGCTCGCCGCGCAGCAGGTCGACCACCTCGGCGTGCGGCTCGACCGCCACGATGCGCGCAGCCCCCCGCGTCGCGGCGTGGGCAGCGTGCTCTCCCGTCCCGGCATTGAGCACGAGCACGGCCGCTCGCGGGCGCATGGCGTACGGCAGCACGTCGGTCGCGTAGTCGAGCAGATGCGTCGTGTCCTGGCGCGACCAGGACGTGACCGGACCGAACCAGTTGCCGTTGTTGAAGACGGCCTGCTGGACGGGGATCTCTCCCTGAAACGCGAGGCTCAGCCCGGGGGCGTAGCGCAGCGCGGGGGACGCCACGACCTGCACGAGACCGTAGGGACTGCTGCGTTCCAGCACGATCTCGGCCTCCGGCAGGGTGAGCGTTCGGCTGAGACTTTTGTATTCGGAACGTTCGAGCGAGGGAGGATAGAGCAGGAACGCGACCGACAGCCCGAGCGCCGCGATGGCCGCCAGCCCCACCACGACGCGGCGGCGGGGCAGGATGAGCAGCCCGGCCCCCACGGCGACCAGCGCGACGGCGGCCGGCAGGCGCTCCGGCACGGCCTTCCAGAGCAGTACGATGGCCAGCAGGCCGCCGAGCCCGGACCCGATCAGGTTGGCGAAGTAGTAGCTGCCGATCTCGTCCGTGTGCCGGACGAAGACGAGCCCGATGGCCAGCGCACCGAGAAAGAACGGGACGAAGAAGAGCAGGTACGTCAGCAGCAGCGCCCCGAGCTGCGAGCGCTCGACGAACAGCAGGTATGCATCGAAGCGGGCCACGGGGGTCTGCGAGAGCGCCACCACGACGGCGATGGCCGCCCCGCTCGCTATCATCAGCAGCGGGACGAGGACCTCGAACCGCTCCAACATCCACGTGCGGGCCAGCGCCAGGAGCGTCCCGCTGGCTCCGAAACCGAGCAGCGCCACCGAGATCACCATGTAGGCAAAATGGTACCACTGCACGACCGAGAGCACCTGCATCAGGACGAGCTGAAAGGCAATCAGGGCCACCGACAGCAGCCCGACGGACAGGTGAAGGCGCAGTGCGTTGATCGGAACCTCAGAAGTCACAGCGAAGGCGGGGTGGACGCTACTGGTCGTCGGACCGGGTGAACGGTACGAACCGGACGGGGGTCAGGCTACGCGTGGTCACCTGGTCGCCCTCCTTCTCGACGAGCATGAGCGTCTGCGTGTAGAACGGCGAGCCGACGGGGATGACCATGCGTCCGCCGTCTTTGAGCTGCTCGATGAGCGGCGGTGGGACGTGCTCGGCGGCAGCGGTAACCACGATGGCGTCGTAAGGGGCGTGTTCTTCCCAGCCGTAGTAGCCGTCGGCATGCTTCACCGTTACGGCGTCGTAGCCGAGACGGTCGAGGCGCTGCGCGGCCGTCGCAGCCAGCTCCGGGATGATCTCGACCGTGTAGACCTGGTCGACGATCTCTGCCAGCACCGCCGCCTGATACCCGGAGCCGGTGCCGACTTCGAGGACCCGGTCGTCCGGATCAGGTTGCACCAACTCCGTCATGTAGGCCACGATGTACGGCTGCGAGATCGTCTGTCCGTAGCCGATGGGCAGCGGCCGGTCTTCATACGCATGGCTCGCCTGGCTTTGAGGCACGAACTCGTGTCGGGGCACCTGGCGCATGGCTTCCAGGACCGCCTCGGTCGTGATCCCCCGCCGCTCGACCTGGCGCTGCACCATCTGATCGCGCGCTTCCTGCTGCGCCCGGGCCGCGGGCACCAGCGCACAGAGTAGCAGGATCAGGCCAAGGCTAACGCGTATCATATCTGATCATCCTTCATCAAAGGGGCGTACGATCGAACCCGTCCTCGCGGAGATCGCGACTGCGGTGACTGCACACCCTGAAAGTATGGTGTCGGCGGCCGCCCAGCAAGTCCCGTCATCCACCCCGTCAACCCCGCATCTGCAGATGGGCCCCGTCCGCCCCCGTTGCCTGGGGCGCGAGCACTCTCGCGATTTGTCGCGTCGGTCAGGGCTAGCGCGAAGGGAATGAGGTGCTCGGCCAGGTCCACCTGAGCCTTCCGCCCAGTCCCCCTTCGCATCCGCTACGCGCGCCTGCTATTCGGTGCTTCCCGCGATGCTCTCGTGGTGCTCCGCGTGTGCGCCAGACGAAGCGATGGCCCGTGGCACCCTGGCACGCATGACACTGCCGGACCAACCAGGAGTGCCACGTGTGCCACCGCCGCTCCGTCTTGCGCTGTGCCGCGGAGGGTACGCCCAAGAAGCTGCGCCCGCTTTGGGGATCCTCGCTCAGGCGACACGCTCCGCCCCCGATAGGCTGTGGAAACCTGAAAGCGTCCGCTCAAAGGCCGAACGTCCTTCTTACTTCTGTGGCATCGCGCCGGTAGAGCGGGGCAGGCATCGTATCTCGCGGGCGCGGCGGCGGGATGAAGGCAGGCGTCGCCGGAAGGTCCAGCGTGCTGTCCTCGACGGTCAGCGTGATCGGCTCGGACGTCGCGACCGTAAGCGTCAGCCGAGCGCCCTCTGCCGGAATGTTGACGTAGTTCAGGCGCAGCATGCCCTCGCGCGCCCAGTCGTACGCGCTCAGGTCGAGCGGTCGCCCGTCCAGCGTGGCGGACCGGATCGCTCCCGGGGCTTCGACGCGGACGCGCATCTCGGGCGCCCCGCGCGGTGAGGCCACCCGCAGGTCGACCGTACGGAGGCCCGCCGCCACGGTGTCGCGCTCGATCGTGACAGCCGGTGCCAGGAGGTCCACGGTTGGGGCCGGAGCCATGAAGGCCTGGAACGTGCCCCAGTTGACGGTCTCGTAGCCCGTCCGCACAGTGCCGTCAGGAAAGAACTGCCCGGTCCAGTGGTCGAGGTGGCGGTCGAAGCTCACCCACTGCGCCGCGTCGGCATCGGCATCGAGGACGTAGGCGATGTGGTTGGGACGAGGGTGCGCTCCGTCGAAGCTCGCCGTAGCGGTCCCCCACCCGATCAGCAGTACGCTGAGCAGGGCGGCGACGCCGGGGACGATCCACCGGCGCCCGCCACCGGGGCCTGCGAGGTAGTCCAGGTGCGGCAGGAGCAGCAGGAGGGGCGGGACGACGAAAACCATCGCGGCGCCCAAGAGCGGCAGGCCCGTCGCCCCCTCGAACCGGCTCAGGAGCCCCACGGCCTGGTAGAGCGTGGCGGGCAAGAGGACGAGGGCCGGGGCCGCCGCGACGCCGAGCGCGATCACGTAAGCCCACCGCCCCTCGACGTGCCCTCGGAGGACCAGGAACGTCCCCAGCGGCAGCAGTCCGAAGAGAAGCGGCCAGGTGGCGAGGTAGCTCATCGCCGGGAGCGTAAGGCTCATCAGCCAGAGCAGCGGCAGCCACACGACGAGGATCGCCGCCAGCACCGTGGCGGTGCCGACTCGTCGCACGAGGACGTAGAGCACACCAAGGAGGGCGACGACCCCGCTGATGAGCGCGACGACGAACAGCTCCGTCTGGTAGATGCCGATGAGTACGACCTGATAGGCCGGGTTCATGCGCTTAATCACGATCCAGGCCAGTACGGCCAGCACCAGGATGACGAGGGTACCGAGCGCAAGGGTGCCGACTGCCCCGAGAAGCCGCCCGGGCCGAATCTGCCCGCGCCGCAGACCGACGGCCAGCAGCGCCAGGACGAGGACGGTGATCAGGACCGCCAGCGGGGTCGCCCAGCCGTACGGGTAGTGGGCAACGAGGCCGGGGAGCACGTTGAAGAAGATGCGGTTGTCGGCCCGCGGCACCGCCGTCAGGTCAGCATTTCCGAGGTGGCGGACGAAGGCCACCGTGTAGTCGCCCTCCTGCTGGACGCTGCCCAGGTCGATCCGCTCGACGTTGTCTCGGGCAGTGTGATAGTCGGGCGTCTCGGACAGGTAGACGAAGCCGACGCCCGGGATGCCTGCCTTCATGTACTCTGCGAGGTCGCACTCCAGCTGCCCCGCCGGATATCGCTCCGTGATGGCGCCCATCCAGGAGTAGGCGCTCACCTGCGGCGCCACGCGCAAAAACTCGGATACGATCCAGCCGTCGTCCTCGCTGGTGGCATACAGAAAGGCCGGGCCGCCGCTGCCCTGCGCCTCGTAGTTGATAGCCAGGCGCACGTCGCGGGCCCAGGGATGATCTTGCACGAAGGCCGCCGCGCCCAGGTCGCCGTTCTCTTCGGCGTCGGTGAAGACGAAGAGGACGTCGTTACGCAGCGGAGGACCCGCCAGGAGGGCGCGCATCGTTTCGAGGGCCGTGACGACGCACGAGCCGCAGTCGCTGGCACCGGGCCCGGTCGTGCCCGAGTCGTAGTGGGCGTTGACGGCGATCGCACCCGTGCTGCTCGTGCCGGGAATGCGGGCGATCACGTTCTGCACGGTTCCTGCTGAGAAGCCGGGGGCCCCCGCAAAGCGCACGTGCACCGGCACCGTCTGCACCTGGGGATCCAGACCCACCTCGCGGATCTGGTCTACGAGGTACTGGCGGGCCGCCGCGTGGCCGGGCGTGCCCACCGCGCGCGACGCGGCGGCGAGAACATGCAGGTGCTCCATCGCCCGTGCGGCGGAGAACGTGGACGCTGGCGCCGTGGCAGGCGCGACCTCCGGCGTCCGGAGCTGCCAGCACCCGAGGGCCACCAGCCCGCCGAGCAGTAGCACTAGCAGGACGCGCGGGACTATCTTGTAGGTGCCCTTCTCTGAGCAGGGCTTCTGGGGGCGCGTGGAGTCAGTGTGAGGATCGGGCGTCATGGCAGGCCTCCTCGGAGATTCAGGGAGAGAGGGGAAGAGGACATGGCATAAGGCGTCGCCCTGGCGCGTGGCCCCGACGACGCCTTACGCCACGGTGCGGATGGTCTCCGCCGTTCATCCACAATGAACCTACAGGCGACCGAAGCGGAGCGCGACGGTGCCCGCGAAACCGCTCATGTCGTCCTGGCTGATCACGCGCGAGGTGCCGCCGGTCACGAAGCGGTAGCTGCCTTCCACGCCGACGTGCAGCCACGACGTGAGGGACAGGTGCGTGCTGAGGCCCGGCTCCAGCACGAGCGAGGTCTGGTGCTCGTCGTCCTTGTCCATCCGCTGGATGACGCCGTCCCAGACGCCGTCGCGCCAGTGCGCCTCGCCGCCGCCGATGAGGGCGCGCGGGGCGATGCTGAGGCGGTCGGTCACGGCGAAGGCGTACTCGGCCGAGAGGCCGCTGTAGAAAAAGTGGACGTCGGTGTTGCCGTCGGGGCTGGGCGCGTCCGCGGCGACCTCATTCAGGAGGCTGTAGCTCTCCAGGCCCAGCATCAGCTGCGGCGTCACGGCCCAGTTGATGCGGAAGCCCGTCAGGACGGCCGTCTCGCCGTTCAGGGTGGTGGCCTGGGCGGTGGGCGTCAGGTACCAGCCCCGCTGGAACGGCTGAGGTGACGGCGCGGTGGCAAACTGGGCCCAGGCGGATCCGGCGGTGACGATCACCAGCAGAAGCAGGGCGGCGAAGCGTCGGATGATCTGGGGGCGGGTGGTGTGTAGCAGGGTCGTCATGGGAGTGTACCTTGGAATGGTGAAGGGAAGATCGGGGTGCGCCCACGCGGGGCGCATCGTCACACGCCCACCTCTTCTCGCTCGACGGCGAGCAGGCACAGTCCCACGTCGCGGACGTGCGAGAGGATACCGTGCAGTGCTGCCTGGTCTTGCATGGTGCCGCTGATCACCGTGACGATTGTGCCGTCGGTGCGGCGCTCGGGCGTCACGTCCAGCCCGTCGAAGTAGAGCGACCAGTCGGAGTCCAGGCGGCCGGCAATGATGATCCGGTAGCGGGCGGGCGCGTCACAAGGGGTCGATGGCGTCGCGTGCATCATGACGAGCGAGAGGCTAGGTGGCTGTGCGATTCACGAGCCAACCTAGCGCGCGGCGGACCCCCCCGCATCCCTCTAGAGAGGTATTCGAGAGGTAGATGGCGGGGTATTTCCGCGGAGCCCCTTCGAAAAACGCCAGCATCGGGGAAACCCCTGTTGCTCAGGCCGAGGTCAGAAGGCCGAGGCCGCGCGCCCGTGCGACGGCCTGCGTGCGCCCGCCCACGTCCAGCTTCTGGTAGATGTTGCGCGCATGCACCTTCACGGTCTCGTAGGAGATGAAGAGCTTGTCGGCGATCTCCTGGTTCGTCAGCCCCTGCGCGATGAGGTGGAGCACTTCGGTTTCACGGGGCGTAAGCGGGTCGATGTGGTCTGTTGCGGGTGGGGCTTCACTCCGCGTGGATCCGTCGACGTCGGGCGACGCCTGCTCGGGGAAGGCCGTCAGCATCTCCGACGCGTACGCCATCATCGGGTACTGCGGGTCGCCCGCCTGCTGCACGAAGCGATACAGGAGGCGCGCCATCGGCGGCCCCTCGTCGACGAAGCGGCGGACGTACCCTTCCGCCTGCCCTAGCCGTAGCGCACGGACGAGCGCGGCCTGCGCAGCTTCTTCGTCCCCGGCGGCGTCGTAGGCCACGGCCAGCACCACCAGCACCTCGATGGCCCGGTCATTCCACCCTCCGGAGTGAGCCTTCCCTGCCTGCGCGTCGAGGGCCGTCGTCAGCAGTCCCATCTCTATGTCGTCCAGCGGCGCGGTCCGGTGGCGGGCGAGGAACTGACGCCCTCGGGCCAGCCACGCGGCGAACCGCCACTCCCCCCGTGCGACCACCGCGGCAAACGGCTCGTTACCAGCGGCTGCCCAGGTCTCGACATCGGGGTGTCGCGGTGCTGTCACGGCGTCTGCCTCGTCCAGCCCGAGGGTCGACCGCACCGCCCGGATGAAGGACTGTGCTCGAGGGAGGCGCTGGAGGGCCCGGTCGAGTTCGGCGCGCGCCGTGGCCGTCTCGCCCTGGGCCTGTAGCACCCGCGCGAGCAGGGCGCGCCCGTTGACTTCGATGAGCGGATCGCCGGCCCGCGCCATGTGGAAGAGGCCAAGACGGAGCTTCTCGCGGGCCGCCTCCAGCTCGTTCCATTCGAGCAGCACGCGCCCCAGCCCGATCAGGTGGTTGCCTGCGTACGAAGGGAAGACGCCGGGGATATCGGGTGGGGTCAGGGTCCGGAGCGTCGCCTCGCAGAGCGCATACGAGGCCCGGAGCCGCCCTGTGCGGCTCAGGACGAGCGACCGCATGTAGGCGAGACCTACCCGGACGTAGTGCTCGTCCTCCGCCGTATAGCGTTCGGCGTCCTCGAAGGTAGCCATAGCCGCCTCGGCATCCTGGGCAACCAGGTAGGCCAGCCCGAGGTTCAGGGCGGTCCCGCTCCGGAAGAGGGAGGGCTCCGGAGGAAGCTCCTCCAGCGCTGCCCGGGAGCGAGCGATGGCTTCGTCCACGTCGCCCCGGTACCGCGCCAGGTGGGCCCGGCACATGCGGATATGCCGGTGGAGGTCCTCGTCCTCAGGATTCGGGTGCGTGGAGAGAGCCGCCTCCGCTTCCTGGAGCTTCGCCTCGACGGCCCCGAGCACCTCGGGGTCGGCGAAGAGCATGGGCTGGCGGATGAGGTGCGACCAGGCATGCACGATGGCGAGGCGAGGCCGCTCGCGGATACGCGCCGCCGGCACCGCGCGCAGCCAGCTACCGGGAACGGGACGCCCGAGCCGCGTGATGAGCGTCATCCCCTCGCGCTCGATGAGGGTTGCAGCGCGATCCACGTCCTCAGCCGCAATAGCGTGCCCGATCGCATCGTCGATGAGGCCTTCCTCTTCGAACCAGCGACTCGCACGTTGGTGCAGGTCGGTGCTGCGCTCCGGGTAGCGGCGGCGCAGGCGCATGCGGAGCAGGTCGGCGAAGAGGGCGTGGTAGCGGTACCAGCGCCGCTCGCCGTCGAGGGGAACGATGAACAGGTTGCTGCGCTCCAGGCGCTCCAGCATCGTGTGGGCGTGTACAGATGCACCGTCAGGCCAGGCCTTCAGCACGGCCTCACAGAGCGGCGCGCAGAAGCGCTTCAGCACGACCGTCGCCAGCAGGAACGCCTGCACCTCATCGGGCTGTTGCGCCAGCACCTCCTCCACCAGGTAGTCGACCACGTGGCGATCGCTGCCTGCGAACGAGCGAATAAACGCCGACGGGTCCGGCTGGCCTTGCAGAGAGAGGGCGGCCAGGTGCAGGCTGGCGATCCAGCCTTCGGTGCGCCGCTCCAGCGCCTCGACGTCGGAAGGGGCGAGGGCCAACTCCATCACGTCGTTCAGGAACGCGGCGGTCTCTTCGGTAGAGAAGCGCAGGTCGGCGGCCCGCACCTCGGTAAGGAGGCCCCGGGCGCGCCGTCGGGGAAGGGAGAGCGGCGGGTCCTCGCGCGTGGCGATGACGACGCAGAGCGTCGGCGGCAGGTGGTCGAGCAGGTAGTCCACGCCGCGGTGGATCTCGGGATCACGCACGACGTGGTAGTCGTCGAGCACCAGCACGAGGGGCCGCGTGTCCTCCTGTACCTCCTGACGTGCGAGGTCGTTGAGCAGGGCGTCGAGGACGTCTGTCGATGCCCCCGATGCGCTTCGAGCCAGCAGGGAACGGGCCTCGGTGCCCACCTCGGCCCAGTAGGTTTGCAGTGCGGCCAGCAAATGATGCCAGAACCGCTCGGCGTCGTTGTCCGCCGTGTCGAGCGAGAGCCACGCGTACGCGCGTTGCGCCTCGTGCAGCCACTGCGCGACCGTCGTCGTCTTGCCGAACCCGGCAGGGGCCGACAACACGCACACCTGCTGCGGGCGAGCGCCACGCTCCAGGCGGGCGAGGATTCGCTCGCGCTGCACGACCTCCGGGCGCTGCGGCGGAGCGAAGAGCTTGGTGCGGAGAATCATGGGAACATTCAGCAAAGCGCGAGAGGGCAAGTAGTAGTATGAGGCCCCCTCGACCCACGGTTTGCGGGGCATTCCTGTATATACTGAGGGGGTGTTTCACTACAACCCGTGTAGTTCTTGCGTCCCTCGCGTAGCTGTGAGAGGCATGACCATGTCGCAAGCAGTACAACTTACAATTCATACCAAATCCGGCTGAACCATGGTGGTATGGCGTAGCCCCGCGAGGCCGGATTTGGGGTTGGACGTGTGTAGGTGTGGACGTACGGACGTGACGCTCCTCCACCCCTTCTACCTTTCAACCCTCCATACACCAACTCATTACCCGGAGTTGGTATCACCCGGCAGCGGCAGGCCCGGCACCATCCCCTTCTCGCCTGTTCCCTGGCCCTTCGACGGTGGAGTAGAGCAGCGGCGCGACGATAAGCACCGGCAGCACGACAACGCCCACCACGTCGAGCGTGACGCACTGACGTGCTCGTTTGGACGTGCTCGTTTGCTACCGCGCGGGTGGCTCCGCACCCTGCGCGCAGTCCACTTCCAGTGCAGGGGCAAGTGGATGGAGAGCAGGTCCAGAATGCTGACGGCCATCCAGAAGTGAATGTTGCCTCGGTCGTGGCGCTCCAGCCTCCTCAGCGTCGTGCCGTGGCTCCGGGGCGTGAGGGCGAGGGGCATGATGGCGCCGGTTGCCACCAGCAGCGCGAAGGTGACGAGCGAGAGGCTGTCGGCAGGGTAGCGTTGGGCCGGTCGGTTCAAAGAGCGTTCCCTGCGGCGGCGTCAGTCGTCGTCCCCATCATCGTGATCGTCGAATGCAGGACCCGTTTCGGCGCCGTTCGGGACCGTCGTCGTCAGCGCCGCATCACGAATCTCGGTATGGCGGATTTGCCCGCCCAGGTTGGCGGTCCACGCCATCACGCCCGCCGTGCCGAGGGCCAGCACGAGGGTGGTGACGGCGGCCCAGCGCGGCGTCTCGGTGCGTAAAAACACCAGGGCGAGCAACGCGGCGACGCCGAGCACGATGGCAGCGATCAGCGCGATGAGTGCAGCCTCCTCGTGCGCCTCGATGATCGACTCGGCCACGCCCGGCAAGCCCTCGACGGTGTCTTCCGCCCCCTCGCCGGACAGATAGGCGACCCCGGCGCCCAGCCCAGCGAGGACAAACAGGCCCAGGCTGGCGCGGGTGACCTCGTGCTTCTGGGCGAGCATACCGTAGAGCAGAAGCAGAATACCGAAGACCGTCCCGAGAACGGGTATATGATTGACGAGCAAGTGAATATGCGCAGGGTCCATGGCGGTTGGCGTCAGGGCGTGTTCGTGGGTTGCGTGCTGTTCACGTAGGCCGGGTTAAAGACGATGTCCTGGTTTAGAAATCGCTCCAGGTCGATGAGTTGGTGGTAGTAGTCGCGTAGCGTCTCGTAGTAGCGGAGCTGGGCGGCCAGGTAGGTGCGCTGCGTGTCGAGCAGGGCCAGCAGGTCGATCTCGCCGAGGCGATAGCCTTCCAACGTGCGGCGTAGGAGTTCGTCGGAGCGGGGCTGCACCGTCGTCCGGAAGCGGTCGATGGTCTGCTGGGCCGTTTCGTAGCCGTGCCAGGCCTGCTCGGCCTGCTGCTTGAGATCGAGGAAGACGGCGTCCTCGCGCCAGGCCCACTGCTGCGCCTCGGCCCGCGCCTGCCGCATCTCGCCGCGGAAGTTGGGCACCAGCCACAGCGGCAGCTTCAGTCCCACCTGAAACCCGTACTGGTCGAAGCCGCTGCCGAAGTCTTGCTGGTAGAGGTCTACCGTCAGCGCAGGAAGCAGCGCGCTACGGGTCTGCTTGATGCCGAGCCGCGCCGCCTCCTGGTGCCGCCGGGCGCTCCGCAGCGCGGGCTGCTGGCCGAGGCGGCCGAGCACGTCGCTCTGGTTGATGGCCACGTCCAGGTAGACGAGCGTATCGGGGAAGGCGATCTCGTAGCGCTGCTGGTCCGGATCGAGGCCGACGACGGTGAAGAGGGCGTAGCGGGCGTTCTGAAACTGGCGGCGGGCATCTTCGAGGTTGCTCTGCGCCTCGGCGGCCTGGATCTCGGCCTTCATCAGCTCCAGCTCCGACGCCTCGCCCACCTCGACGCGGACCGTCGCGGCCTCCACGAGCTGCTCGCTCAGCCGCACCTCTTCGGTGCGCAGGTGCACCAGTTCCTGGGTGTAGAGCAGGTCGGTATACGCCTTCTTGACGTCACCTTGCACCCGTGTCTGTTCGGCGTCCAGGGTCAGCGAGAGGGCGTCCTGCTCGGTGCCCACGCGGCGGAGGCGGTAGTAGGTGTGCAGCGGAAAATCGACGCGTTGCGAGAGGCCCCACCGCTGCTCGGCGAAGCCCGCCCCGCCGTCGATGCCCTCGCGGAAGTAGATGAGCTGCGGCGCCTGGAGCCCCCAGGCCGTCCACCACTCGCCTGCCTTGAAGCGGATCTGCTGGCGGACCTGGCCCAGCCTCGGGTTCTGGCGCTGCGCCAGGTCGATGGCCTCGACCACGCCCAGCTGGTCGTCCGTCTGGGCGGCGGCGGGCCGCCCCGGGCCGAGCCCGGCCAGGAGCAGCAGTACTGTAATCAAGAGTGCGGAGCGCTGGATCATCGCGCGTCGGGATCGTCGTGTTCAGGAATAGTGGGCGTCTAGCACCTTCTAGCGGTCTTCTGGTCAAAGACGGGTGGCGCTGGTGGTGACTGCCAAGGCGCCGGATCGAGGCGTAGCCGTAGCTACGGCGAGATCCGGGA
>JAAAOL010000444.1 GCA_009908885.1 Bacteroidota bacterium
TCTCCCGAAGTAGAGACACCAGCAGAGGTTTCGGGCAGCCAAGAGCAACCTGTCACCGAGGTTGGCGCCCAGGCCCGCGCGTTCCTCGACGGCAACCAGTGGCTTTACCTCGCAGTGGACCGGGACGCGATGGACGAACTGATTGACGCGCAGAATGCTTCCGATCTCAATGGGCTTCGTCGCCTCGGTCAGGAAGGCAAGGTATTCCGCATCCCGAATAACACGACCGTAGAAGTCGTCGAGCGCGACGGCGCACTTACGAAGGTGCGGGCGACCGAACAAGACAGAGTGTATACCGGGCGCGAGGGGTGGCTGCAATATGAGTTCGTCCTGCCGGCCGGCCGGGACGAAGCTGCCGCCACGGGGTTGCCCGACTACACCGTTCTCGACAAGGTGGGCGACAACTTGGAGGTGCTTATCCCGAGTTTGAGTGTGGACACGCCTGATTCCGAGATCGAAGCCATCGCACGCGGAATTGCCTCCGCCGAGCGTGTCGGCACGGTTTACCTGTACCGAACAGAGGATGCACAGCGGGCGAATATGTCGGCATCGTTCGCTAAGCAGAACCCGAACGCAATGGCAGAGGGCTACCTCGGGATGCTGCAAAACGGCCAGTTCATGCCCAGCACCTATTAGCCGCAGGAATGCCGTATAACCAGCCAGTCCAGCGGACAAAGCGCTGAACGGCTCTGCCTATTTTCGCTGCTGTTGACTCCATAGCTTCATTGAAACGAACTACTGGCCCTTTACCGCTGACCGCCGCGCCATTACATGGCCTAAGCACCTTCAAGGAAACCCGATGCCCTCTCTGCGTTGAAGTGGCACCCAAAACAACTTCTCTACGGCGATGAAGACGCTTACCATTCACCTTTCAGACGAGACGGCCGATCGGCTTGAAGCTCTCGCCCAGCGGCTAGGCGTTTCGGCCGAGGACCTTGTGCGAAGCAGCGTCGAGGAGCAATTCAAAAGCCTGGACGACGACTTCGAAGAGGCTGCTCAGCACGTCTTGGCGAAGAATGCCGAACTCTACCGCCGCTTGGCCTAATGCGGTATCTGACGGTCGAGGAAGTCCTGGAGCTGCATGCACGTCTTCTTGAGCAGTCCGGCGGGAGCGAAGGGCTCCGTGATCCAGGTGCGTTAGCCTCCGCCGTCGAGCAACCCCGCATGACCTTCGGGGGTGAGGACCTGTATCCGACGGTTGCCGAGAAAGCTGCCATTTTGGGCTTTGCGCTCGCTAGGAATCATCCGTTTGTCGACGGAAACAAGCGAGCGGCGCACGCAGCCATGGAGGTGTTTTTGGTGCTCAACGGCTATGAGATAGAGGCCCCGGTGGACGAGCAGGAGCGGTTTTTCTTATCGCTGGCTGCAGGGGAGGTTGAACGAGATGCATTTGCCGATTGGATCAAGACGCATCTTACTGAGCGCTCATAGCAAACCACAAAGCCATATAACCCTCAATGCTGCCGACAGCAAGCTGCGGCAGAGTTTCCCCGTTATGCTGCCGTTGCGCGAGGGTAGTGACTGCCGTAGTTTCATGAGCCATGAAGGTACAGCGCGTCTACATCGATACTTCGGTTATCGGAGGCTGCTTTGACGAGGAGTTCGCTCCCTGGTCGAACGGGTTGATGAAGGACTTCCGGCTTGGCACGTTCCGGCCCGTTGTTTCCGATATTGTCGCTGCTGAAGTGCGGCCTGCTCCGGAGCGTGTGAGGCAGAAATACGCTCAGCTTGAGCAGTGGGGGCCGGAGTTCGTGAGACTGACCGAGGAGGTGCGTGTACTGGCTTCGGCCTACATGAAGCGCGAGATCGTTCCGCCGAAGTATTCGAATGACAGCTTGCACATCGCGCTTGCGACAGTAGCCGAGGTGGACATTCTAACGAGTTGGAACTTCAAACACATCGTGCATTTCGAGAAGATCCGGAGGTTCAATGCTGTCAACCGGGAGCAGGGCTACAAGCCGATAGAGATCTATTCGCCACGTGAGGTAACCAGCTATGGATCAGAAGAAGACGTTTGACGCCGTGAAGATGGTGCGGGAGGTTCGAGATCGGCATCATGAGGCGCTCAAGGATAAGTCGTGGCAGGAGCGCGTAGCGTTCTATGAGGAAGAGGCGCGCGCTTTTCGAAAGGAGAGAGAGCAACAATCGGAGCAGCATAACCAGACGGTGTAGCGGACGCAGGGCATGTCGGTGTTTCTCGTCCCGTGTTGCTGTCGCTGCCTGTGATTGCGATTTTGGTGCGGCGTGCCTGTGGGCCCTTCGCGGCTAACCGCCAAGCCGTTATGTAGCGGCGGTTGCGCTTTCCTGGTTCCGGATCTATGTTAGTTGTTCAAATGTACAACTAACCGGAAGCCGCTATGAAAGTCGTCGTGGATACCTCGGCGATCATTGCCGTTTTGCTCGGTGAAGCGCATCGCGAAGCCATTCTTCAGCACACCGAAGATGTAGACCTCGTTGCTCCAGGATCGCTCCGTTGGGAGATTGGCAATGCGTTCTCGGCCATGTTCAAACGCGAACGCCTTGAGCTGGAGACGGCACTCAAAGCGGCCGCGCATTACCGCGACATCCCCATTCAGTTTGTGGAGGTCGAGCTTGAGGAGGCGATTCGTCTTTCCAAGCAGCAAGACATCCACGCGTACGACGCCTACATGCTGAGCGTAGCAAAGCGGCACCGTGCGCCGCTCCTCACGCTCGATGGCGGACTGAAGGAGGCCGCGCGCCAGACCAACGTAAAACTGCTGGAGATCGACTCATGAGGGTATACACGTATTCGGAAGCGCGGCGAAAACTTGCCGCCCTGCTCAACCAGGCGAGCGAGACCGGAGAAGTGCGCATTCGGCGGAAAGACGGCGAGGAGTATGTGGTTCGCCCGCGCCGGCGTAAAGGATCGCCCTTGGACGTGCCCGCCGTTGAAGCGGATGTAAGTGCCGAGGAAATTGTATCAGCCGTACGTGAAAGTCGGGAGCGAGCCGCTTCATAACCCCGCGCTGCAGGCGACGAGCCTGCCTACCGAATTGCTACTTTCAGAAGCAGGCGCCTCTTCTGCCTGAATCGTTTGTTTTTCTGGCTCGCGCCTGAGCTCCATCTTCTGCTGCCTCCACGACCTACTGTTTAGGGATTATGGCTCGCTTCAGATTGATCGGCTCCGGGTCTCTGCGACACGGGGGGCTGGCGCTGGGCACGGCGCTCGTCCTTTTGCTCACGTCCCTCCACGTTCACGCCCAAGCGCCAACCGCTCCCAGCGCGCCCCTCTCCATGCTCCCTATGGAGCGCCTGGAGCTACCTCTGGGGGAGAGCGGACAGGCGATGGAGGTCGTCGTCTACACCCCACACACCTACGATCCGGCGCAGTCCTACCCGCTCCTCGTCGTTCCCGATGCAGATCCCCTGCTTGGCCTCCTCAAGACGATCAACTTCCTATGGAGCGAGGAGGGCAAAGCCGAGCCGGTGATTCTCGTTGGCCTCCCCTTCGGCGCCACGCCCGGCGCCATCTGGGTGAACCGCTCCTACTACCTCCTCCCCGACTCCGTCGGCGTCATCGACTACTACAATTCTCAGGTGCCGGTGAACAGCGGCGGGGGCGCCCCCGAGTTGGCTCACTTCCTGCACGATGAGGTTCTGCCGGTGGTGCTCAACCGCTACAGCGTGGACCGTACCCGATTGGGGCTGGCGGGGTTCTCGATGGGTGGCCTCTTCGCCGCGTGGCACCTCGTGACGCACCCCGGCATCTTCAGCGACTACCTCATTGCGGGCCCACCACTGGCGGCGCCCTTCGTCAGCGAGGCGTTTGCGCAGGCGAGCAAGGCGTTGCAGCGTCGGGGGTTCGACCGTCCAACGCGGGTGTACGTAGCCTACGCGGAAGACGACCTCGCTTCTGTCGAGTCAGGCGCGGGGACGTGGATCGAGGCGTGGGAGACGTCGGACGCCGCCGACCTCATGTTCCAGGGGGAGATCATCGAGGGGCACCGCCACGACGCAGGAGCTATCCCGGCCCTGATCAACGGCTACGCGTTTCTCTACGAGAGGTGAGGAGACCAGGGCAGGCCACGCTTTCACAGAGAGGCAGAACCCACCGCTGCAGACCGACCCAAAGCGTCAGCGTTCTGGGCTCGTCTGACCGGTCAGTACCGTCGCTACGGCTGCGCCTACGCGACACTCCGCATAACTGGCGGTTGAACGCGGAAGGAACCTGTGCGGACAAGCCTGCGCAGAACCCTCCGGTTAACCGCCGCGCCATTATAATGAAGCAAGAAGGCGACGATTCGAACCAAGCGTGGTGACTGCGAGTCTGAATTGTGCTTTCCTTTACTTTATCCCGCTGCTGTCATGAGCACGTCCTACGAAATCGCCAACGAGCAGGGCGACATCGTCGTCCGCTTCAACGGCGAGCTCGTCGACCGCGACGCGCTCTCTCGTCTTCTCGACTTCGTCGAGCTGGAATCGATTCGCAAACGCAGCCAGCTTAGCAAAGAGGGCGCGGCCCAGCTGGCGGATGAGATCGACCGGTCGGTGTGGGAGCGCATCAAGCACAAGTATTCGACCTCCTGACGCGTGGCCGAGCCTGTCGTCGTTGACACAAACGTGCTATTTTCCGCACTTCTGCGCAGAAGTGCACGCTTTACGGAAGCACTTCTCACCTCGGACCGGCGTTTTCTGATCAACGAGCTCGTCGTGGTTGAGCTTTTCAAGCACAAGGAGAAGATTGTGCGGCTCAGCCGTCTTGGCGACGAAGACGTCGTGCACCTTTTTTACGAGTTGCTGCGCGAGTTGGAGCTTTTCAAGGAGGAGCTCGTCGCGCCGGCCAACCGGGCCAAAGCCGCTGAGCTATGTCAGGACGTGGACCTGATCGACGCGCCGCATGTGGCCATCGCGCTCGAAACCGGGGAGCTCCTCTGGACAGGCGACCAGAAACTGAAGCAAGGACTCCGGGCCAAAGGATTCACCCGGTTTTTCGAGCCTCCACGCTAGCCCCAAGCTCCATATAACCCCACGCTGCTGCGGACGAAGGGGCCTGGCGCCGTGGGCAGTCGGCGTGCGCGTCTCTGCCTGTTTTGCTACATTTCAGAAGCGGTGCCAACGGAGCCCATCGCAGGTGAACTCAACCGTTGATGCGCTACGGCCGCTACGCTCCCTTCGCGCATAACCGACGCCAGGAGGCTCCCATGTGGAATCGAATAAAAGGCTGGTTCGGTGTCCACGATGACTCTGACGGGGCATCAACCGGCGGCGCGGAATACGAATTCAAGTGGTATGATCCCGGCGAGGAAAACCCCTTTCCAGTTCGCATTTTGGATGTTCGTCGGCTGACGTGGAACGTCGTCGCGACAACCAATGACGCTGAGGTCGCGGAATCATTCAACGCCCAGCGACAATCCGACGGCCGCGAATACATCGACGCCGAAATCGAGAATGCGACGACGGTGGAATGCAACCTGGCCTTTCCGCACAACGGTGATCCGCTCGAAGGCGTCATTTACAAGGCCGATTCGATGGATGTCAAATGGGACATCTACATCTACGACGCTGCATTCCTCTTCGTGCGTAGTTGGACCGGTCAATTGCAGTATCGAGCGTTGGCCGACATCACCGACACGGAAATCCTCATCACCGAGATTGAAACGTCTGCCGATCACGTCGAAACCGCTCCGCAAGCGGTGTACTTCCTTCTCACCACACATGCCATGGGCAGGGTACTCCCGCACACGATCCCGCGCGACGTGCCTGCCGATCCGCAGCACATCGGTTTGTGGTCGTTCAGCATGTATGGCAAACTGGGGTGTTACGCCACGTACGAGGACGTCACCCACATCGAAATCCCCCGACCCCAGGGCGAGTCGTGACTGTGGCTGGCCCTCCACCCATGCCCATCCGGAACCCCGGTGCCACCTCCGAACCGACATAGCGACGAGCGGGAGACCCGCCTTCGCATCGCTACGCCCACGCGTGCAGATCCGATCCTGGTCGTGTGTCCGTCGTGCAACGCAAAGGCGTTCGTGCTCCCGGCGCAGCCGGAGACGGAGGCCGTCCGCGTGGTCTGCCACGCCTGTGGGTTCGCCGACGAAGCGGACGGTACGGCGCGGCGCTACGGCTGGTCCGCCGAGCATCCGACCGATGGCTACTTCGGCCTGGATCTATGGCTGCAGGTCCGCTGCGTCGGGCATACGCTATGGGCCTTCAACCGGCGGCATCTCGACGTGCTCGAACGCTACGTGGCGGCCACGTTGCGCGAGCGACAGCGGACGGACGAAGGCTGGCGGAATGCGTCGCTGGTGAGTCGGCTGCCGAGGTGGATGACGTCGGGGGCGCACCGTGAGGACGTTCTTTCTGCCCTCGCCGCGTTGCGTGAAAAGACGTAGCCCCCCGCGCTGACGCGTCGTTGGCGGCGAGCGTCACCGTCGGCGCACGGACGCGCACGCAGCGCCGGGGCCGCTATTCCCCGAGGGCATCCGGGGCGGGGCAGCCTGTTCGAGGGTGCAACATGCGGGCGGGTCGTAGGTTTGGACATAGTCCCCGCGACGCGCCGGGCGACGTATGTTCACCGCATCCTGCTCGTCCGCGGCCACGTGCTGATCTCGCTGCTGGCAGGTCCCGAAGAACCGCATTCCCCCATGGCTCATTCCTCGTCCCGCCGACAGTTCATCAAACAGACCGGAACGGCGCTCGCCGTCGCTTCCGTCGGCTTTCCGGCCATCCTCACGTCCCGAACGACGGAGAAGCTCGGCGTGGCCCTGGTCGGGCTGGGGCGGTACAGCACCGGACGCCTGGCGCCCGGCCTGCAGCGGACGGAGCACTGCGAGTTGCGCGGCATCGTCACGGGGTCTCCGGAGAAGATTCCGGTCTGGCAGGAGCGCTACGGCATCCCCGACCGGAACGTCTACAGCTACGAGACGCTCCCCGAGATTGCCAACAATGACGATATCGACGTGGTGTATATCGTCACCCCGCCCGGCGTCCACGCGCGGGATGCGGTCAAGGCGGCGGAGGCCGGGAAACACGTCTGGTGCGAGAAGCCGATGGCGATGGACGCGGACGAATGCCAGGCCGTCATCGATGCCGCCCGAAAGAACGGCGTGCAGCTCACCATCGGCTACCGGCTGCAGCACGAGCCCAACACGCAAACCATCATCCGGTACGGACGCGAAGAACCGTATGGCGCGGTGACCGAGGTGGCCAGCGGGGCCGGGTACCGCGGGGCGCATCGCGGTCCCGACAACTGGCGCCGCATCGCCCACCTCGGTGGCGGGGCGCTCTACGACATGGGCGTCTACCCGATCAACGCGGCCCGGTACGCCACCGGCATGGAGCCCATCGCCGTGAAGGGGCGGCAATGGTCCGAGCGGACGGAGATGTACGGCGAGGTGGACGAGTTCACAGAGTTCGAGCTGGAATTTCCAGGCGGGGTCGTGGCCAAAGGAGAGACCAGCTTCGGCAAATCGACCAACTACCTCGACGTGACATGCACGGAGGGCTGGTACCGGCTGCGGCCGTTTCAGACGTACTCGGGCGTGCAGGGCACGACGAGCGATGGGACCCGCCTGCCGCCCGATCCGCACCATCAGCAGGCCCGTCAGATGGACGACGACGCCCTCGCCATCAAAGAAGGCACCGCGCCGATCGTGCCCGGCGAAGAGGGGCTGGCCGACATCCGGATCGTGCGGGCGATCATGGAATCCTCGCGCCAGGACGGCGCGCGCATCGCGCTGTAATCCCGAAAACGCTGGCCTCTCTGGCTTGTAACGGGCGATGCGTCATCCATCCCCCAGCTTCCACCAATCAAACGAAGCAACGCCATGAAGAAGGTCTGTATCGTCGGGGCGTCGGGAAAGCTCGGGCAGTATATGGTCCAGCATGCCCTGGATCGCGGCTATGAGGTGGTCGGCGTATGCCGGGCCCAGAGCGTGGAAAAGCTCGATGCGTTTCAGGATCGGATCACGATTGTGCCCGGCATGACGAATGACCGCGACGTCATCCGGAAGGCCGTCGCCGGGTGCGAGGGCGTCCTGACGGTGCTGGTGCCGTGGGGCGTCGACGGGTATGCCACGGGGACGGCGCAGGCGGTGCTGGACTTCGTGGAGCCCGAGGCGCGGCTTATCTTCTCCTGTGGGTGGCACATCAGCAAGGACGGCAAAGACGACTATTCGTGGAAGCTCAAGACGTTCGTGAAGGTCTTCGGCGGCCTCGCGCGGCTCTTTCGCTATGCAGACCTGGACGATCAGGTGGAGGCCTGCGACAGAATCTTTGCCAGCGACACCCGGTGGACGGTGGTACGAGGGAGCGATCTCGAAGAGGGAGAAAGCCAGGGACTGCCCGTCTGGAGCCGCCACGTCGGCGATCCGGTGCTGGCGAGCAACCGGACGCGCCGCATCGACTTCGCCCTGTTCATGGTCGAGGCGCTGGAGAACGACGCTCTCATCCACGAGGCCCCCGCGATCGTGGGCTGCCAGACGCCCTCGGCCCAGGCGCACGCCTCGGCAGTATAGGACGAGTTCGCAGACGAATCTGGGACAACGAGCGATTCCCACATGCCTTATCACACCGTCAACGGCGCGACGCTCTACGTCGAAGAACGCGGCGCCGGGCCCGAATCCGTCGTCTTCGCCCACGGGCTGTTGTGGAGCGGACGCATGTTCGAGGCGCAGGTCCGCGCGCTCCAGGATCGCTACCGCTGCATCACGTTCGACTTTCGCGGGCAGGGGCGGAGTGCCGTCACGCCGGAGGGGTACGACATGGAGACCCTCACAGCGGATGCCGTCGCCCTGATCCGTCGTCTGGACGCCGCGCCGTGCCATGTCGTCGGCCTCTCGATGGGCGGCTTCGTCGGCATGCGGCTGGCGGTACGGCACCCCGATCTCGTCGCGTCGCTTACGCTGATGAACACATCGGCCGATCCCGAGCCTGCTGAAAACGTGCCGCGCTACCGGCTGCTCAATCGCATCGCCCGGTGGTTCGGGCTGCGGGCCGTGGCCGACCGCGTCCTGCCGATTATGTTCGGGGAGACGTTTCTGAACGACCCCACCCGGGCCGAGGAACGCGCCGGCTGGCGGACCGAGCTGCTGGCCAACGACCGCCTCGGCATCAGCCGGGCCGTGCGCGGCGTGATCGAGCGCGACGGCGTGGCCGACGAGCTCGACCAGATCGCCGTCCCCACGCTCATCCTCGCGGGCGACGAAGACGTCGCCACCGTGCCCGCCAAGGCCGAGCGCCTGCACGCACTCATCGCCGACTCGCAACGCGTCGTCATCCCCGGGGCGGGTCATTCCTCCGTCATCGAGCAGCCGGACGCCGTGAATGCGGCGCTGGCGCCGTTTCTGGCCAGCGTATCGACGAAATAAGAAGGAGGGGTGAAATTGTTGACCTCCGCCTTCCGTAACAAACGGCGCCATACTAACGAATACCGGGTATCCGTTACCAAGCGGACACATCTTCGCGAGGCTTCCTCCGAAGGTGTGGTGTGTGGCAACACCATGCGAACGCCCGATGCCGTCGGTGAGTGGGGACTCCGACGCATCGGGCGTCGTAGGTTCCGGCGGCTCCGAGCAAGTTGGGCGGAGTTGTGTGATACCCTTTTCGCCTGGCGATGTCCGTATAGCCGAGGATGTACTGCGTAACACGTGATGCGTAAAGAGGTCCCCTTGACGCTGATGTGGGCCAGAACAGGGAAACGCGGCAACGATTACGCATTACGACGTACGGATTACACAGTCCGGCATACGGACAGGTCCAGACTGAAATCGTATGAGGGAATACTTCCCTCCACTCATTCATACCTCCAGACCTCCGCACCTCCAGACCCAACGCGCACAGGCGGGGAGTGGCTCAGAAGATGACCGAGAATCCGACCGTCGGCGCGATGTTCGAGCGGAGGCCGCCGTCGTTGATGGGCAGGAGCGTGTTGGCGAGGAGTTGGAACTGATCCGTCGGCGCGTAGCGGAAGCCGAGCGAGGCGCTCACGGCATGGTCGTGCTCCCAATCGGGCACGTTGCTGCGCGAGATGGTGCGCGTGCTGGTCGCCACGACGGTGCCGTCCGTGTCGCGCACCTGGTCGGTGATGGTCGTCGAGCCGGGCAGCAGGGCGATGCGCTCGTCGGTCTGCAGGTCGAACTCGCCCAGCAGCGCGAGGGCAAACGTAAGGCTGCCGAAGACTTTCTGGTCGAACCCCGCCGTGACCTCGATCTCGTCGCTGTCCCGGTCGGCGCCCCGGTAGTCGTAGGCCACGTTCAGGTGCGGAGTGAACGCGCCGTAGCGCCGGGAGGTGATGAGGGCCAGGCGTGCGCTGACGGCGCCCGTACCCAGGAAGTCGTTCTCGTCGCCCGTCGGCACGCGGACGTCGAGCAGCGTGGCCGTCTGGAGCGCCGACGTGGGAAGGCGAAACTTGAAGCGTAGGGCCAGATCACCGATGCCGGTAGCGCTGGCGGCATACGTGGTGTCTTTGACCAGGTCCGGCTGCGTCGGGTCACTGCCGAAGTGGTGGTTCGCCTGACCGAGCGCGCCGAGCGTGAAGCTGTTCACCTCGGCCCGGGCCGTCCCGCCGAGGTCGACGCTGACGAAGGGGATGGCGAGGCCGACGTCGAAGCTGCTTCCGACGCCGTAGGTGGCGTAGAGGGCGAAGATGCTGGCATTGGCGTCGAGGTCGAGGAAGATGTCGACCACGTCGCTCTCGTTCACGTTGTCGCCCAGGCCGGGGCCGCCGACGTCCTCGTGGAGGAACGTAAAGCGCATGTCCTCCAGCGGCATCCCGCGCAACTCATCGAGTGATAGGTACGTCGCGTTGAAGCCGACGACGAGCTTGTTGTCGCCCAGCGTCTCCGCCGACTCGGCGAAGATGGGGCCGAGGCTTTCCCGCACGCGCACCGGCTGTCCGGTGGAGAAGTCGAACCGCACGCCCGCGACCGTGGAGCTCAGCGGAAACGACGACACGTTGCTGGCGATCAGACCATTGAGCGCGGGCGTGAGCTGCGCGCTGGCCTCGTTGGCCGCCGGGAGGTAGTGGTCGCCGTGAGCCCCCGGGCTCAGCCGGAAGCCGGAGCGCAGGAAGGAGTCGAAGACGGTCTCGAAGGTGGTGGAGAGCTGTTGCGCCGGGGCAGCGGGGGCGAGGCCCCACAACAGCGCGAAGAGAAGAACAAGGCGTCGCATCAGCACAGGAAGAGTCGGTGAAGGGCTATACGGTAGGGCAATACGGCAGTGTCGGTCGGGGGTGCGCATTGGGCGGAGGCAGGACGGCAGGGCTCAGCGCGTGGCGACCTCGGTGAGCGTCCACTGGTTGTCTTCTGAGTGCAGGGTCCACTGGTGGACGAAGCTGCTTTCTTGCCGCCGGTTCTTGTTGTCGGCGTAGCTCAGGCGCACGTCGACCTGGACGGTGGCCTGGGCGCCATCGAGGCGCACGGGACCAGGCTGCACGTCCGCCGCGATGTCATCGGCGACCTGGAAGAAGTCGTCCCAGGAGGCGTAGAAGGGCGAGAGCGAGCCGAGGAGGTCGAGGTCTTCCGCCTCGAAGCCACGCTGCAGACGGGCGGCCAGCGCCTGCACGGTTTGGCGGGCCTGCACGGCCGGGTTCGGCTGAGCAGCGGCCGCCTGATACTGCTCCCGCGCCTCCTGGTACAACGATGCGGCGTCGTCGTACTGTTCGTCGTCGTAAGCCGTCTCCGCTCGCTCCGCCAGCGATTCAGCGTCCTGGTAGGCTGCCGTGCCGGTGAGGGCGTCCGGCACACGCTCCCGGGCGGACGCCATCGCGTCTCGCGCTGCGTCGGCCGCGTTCGGGTCGGGCTCGGGAGTGGAGGCAGCAGGGTCGGTCGGGGCTGGCGCTGTGGTCGGTTCCGCGGCCTGGGCCAGGCGCCCGATCTCCTGGTAGAGCGCCTCCGCGGTGCGGAAGGCCTGGGCTGCCGCGTCCAGATCGCCGGCGTCGAGCGCCTGCTGACCGGCCCGGCGCTGGGCTTCGGCGCGGTCCCACAGTCCGGCCGCTCCGGCGGCGTCCCGACGATCGGCTGCTCGTTCGCGGGCGGAGGTCATGGCTGTCCGGGCGGTCGTCGCCGTGCGCCGGGCCGCTGCGTCGGACTCCGCATCCGGCGTCGTGGCCGGATCGGTCGTCTCGGGCGGAGCCGTCGCGGCGGAGGTCGCCGGGGGAGCTGCCGCCGTCGCATTCGACGTGTCGTCAGCGGCATCAGCGACCGAGTTGCCGATCTGGGATTCTCGATCCGTCGTGGGAGAGGGGGGCGAGGTCGTCACCTCGGGCTCTGCCGTGGGAGGCGCGGAGTCGTTCTGCAGGAGCCAGTAGCCGCCGCCCAGCAGGCCTAGCACCAGCAGGAGGCCGAGCCCGACGAAGAGGGCTCGCGACGGGGAGCGGGATGAAGGGGCGCCCGTCACGCGGCGTGTGGCCGACGTGTCAGCGGACGGGCTCAGCGCCCAGGTGCGATCGTCCACCGTGCTGGCGAGCGTCTGGTCGTGGCGCAGGCGGACGGACCGCAGATCGTCGAGCACCTCATGGAGGGAGCCGTATCGCGCATCCGGGTCTTTGGTAAGGCACCCGGCGACGATCGTCTGCAGGCTGTCGCTGAGGCGGCCGGGCTCCAGGTGCAGCGGCTCGGGCTCCGTGTTGAGCACCTTATAAATGATGGCCGTGATGTGGTCCCCGTCGAACGGCGGGAGCCCGGTCAGCATTTCATAGAGGACGACGCCGAACGAGAAGATGTCGGCGCGGTGGTCCACCGTCTCTCCCCGAATCTGCTCGGGCGACATGTAGCGCGGGGTGCCCAGGCTGGTGTTGGTGCGCGTCAGCGTGCCCGTCTCGGCCCCGATGCGGGCGATGCCGAAGTCCAGGATCTTGACGCGCCCATTGTCCAGCACCTGGATGTTGTCCGGCTTGATGTCCCGGTGGATGACGCCGCGGTCGTGCGCATAGGCGAGGCCCCGGGCAATCTGCGCGGCGATGTCGAGCTTGGCCAGCAGCGGCAGGTCGCCGTCGAGCAGCCGATCTCCC
>JAAAOL010000100.1 GCA_009908885.1 Bacteroidota bacterium
GCAACTCGACCTCGCCGACGCGCTCATCGACCTGGACACCTACAGTTCATACCTGACCCCGGCGCAGCGCGGCTTGGTCAAGGCAATGGCAGCGACGGCGAAGAAGAAGGGAGAGGCAGAATGAAGATTCTGGCAGTAGACCTGGGTAGCGTGTACGCCACGGCGTGGCACGCGAGCGCAGGTGACGACGTAAACGCCGCCGCACAGCTGGTGATGGATCGGGTTCGCCGAATGGCCGGCAACTACGACCGTGTTGCCATTTGTCGCGACAGCAAGACCAACTGGCGCAAAAACCTGTTCGATGGGTACAAGGGCGACCGGTTCGAGAAGCCAGAAGGCTTCTACCACCAGCTCGATGCGGCCACCGACCGACTGCGAGCCGACGGCTTCACGGTGCTGGACGCCGAAGGCTTCGAGGCCGACGACATCATCGGCACGCTGTGCGCTTGGGCGACCGAGAGCCAGGTCGACATTCACACGGCAGACAAAGACTTGCTTCAGTGTCTCCGAGACAGTCCTCCAGAGAACGCCGTTCGAATCATCACCAACACGGGAGAGGAGCGCGACGTTGAGTGGCTGGCAGAGAACATGGGCGGGCTGCTGCCCATGCAGATGCCGTGCTTCCTGGCCCTAACAGGGGACAAGAGCGACAGCCTGCCCGGGGTTCATGGGTGCGGCGTGAAGACGGCGGCCCTGCTGTTGGATCGCTTCGACAGCCTCGACGAAGTGCTCCGCGTGGCACGCGAGGAGGTCACTGCGCTGCACGCCCTGCCGGGTGTGGGCCCTGCGCTGACGAGCGCCCTGTTCGCATCGGTCGACCGCACGCCGTCGCTTTACCTAGTACGCAAGCTCGCCACGGTGCGCACCGACGCTCCCATCAACTGCGCTGCGCTCCTCGAAGAGCCGCGGCCCACCGTAACCAGACACGAGGAACCCATGGAAGACTACTTGGACAACAGCGCAGAAGAGCAGGCCGCAGATCAAATCCCCGAGCCCGCCGCGTCGCCACCGCCCGCGAGCGAACCTCGCATGACCACCCAGGACGCGCCGCGTGCCGTAGACGACCTGCAATGGTCGACGCCCTGTGACCAGGTAGCGCAGGCTCTGGCCTCCGCACAGGCCGCCATGGTCAAGGTGTCCAAGGCCCACAAGGCCGAGGTGAAGACCAGCAAGGGCCCGGGATACTCGTACACCTACGCAAGTCTTGCCGACGTGCAAGCCGCGACTCGTCCCCTGGCCGAGAACGGTGTGGCGATCATCCAGCTACCTGGGGCCCAGAACCTCAAGACCGTCTTGATGCACCGCTCCGGGCAATGGATCCAGTGCACCACCCCGCTTTTCATCCGAGGAGGAGGGCCGCAGGAGTACGGCAGCGCCGTGACCTACGCCCGCCGCTACGCCCTCGCAAGCCTCTGCAACATCGCCGTGGACGACGATGACGACGGGGCTGCGGCGCAACAGCAATACCACCAGCGACGAAGGGGAGCATGACATGGCCAGCAGTGACATCAACACCATCACCATCGGCGGCCGGCTCGGCGCCGACGCTGAGCTACGCGAGACGCAAGGTGGCACGGTCTGCTCGTTCCGTGTCGCTTCGACCGACGCGTACAAGGACCGCGAGACCACCTCATGGGTCCGGTGCGTCATCTTCGGAAAACGCGGGCCGGCTCTGGCGAGCTACCTGACGAAGGGCCGCAAGGTCATCGTGTCGGGCAAGCTCCGGGTGCGAGAGTACGAGGACCGGTCTGGGTCGCGACGCACCAGCGTCGAGGTGCTCGTCGACCAGCTCGACCTCGGGGCGCCACCGAGGGAGGGTGGGTCGCCGCGTGCAGCGCCGGCGAGCGGGTCTCAGGAGAGCCCCGGGTTCGACGATGACCTGCCGTTCTGAGGTGACGCCATGGGGATCGAAATCATCTGCGACCCGAGTCACGAGAGACGGTGGACTCGCCAGCCCTTCGCCTTCGACGGGTGGGGCGTTGCCACTGATGGCTTCATGCTCGTAGCTGACCGCTCGGAACAGCCTCCACCGGTCGAGGCGCCCCGTGGGCTGACCAGCGGCATCATCAAGGAAGCTACTTCTGCCCCCGATGACGCGCTCGTGGTCAGCTACGAGGACCTCGTCGCGTGGGCCGGCCCCGTGCCGGAGCGCGCCATGTGCGATTGCGGCCCCGGGCGAGAGCGAGCGTGTCACGAGTGCTACGGCACAGGGCGTGACTGCTTGAATTGTGACGGCATGGGCTGGTGGCTCTGCGAGAAGTGCGACAGCCAGCGCATACGGCTAGATCGCTTCTCCCTGTCGCTGCCGCGCCCCGGGCTCATTGTGGGCGTGTGCGTTGACCTGGAGCGACTTGCTCTGTTGCTGTCTGTGGCAGAGGCTGAGGAGGTGAAGCTGTGGCCCGTGATTCGTGAGGGCCTGTACTGGCCCGGTCAACTTGGACTGGACTGGGCCGACAAGTTCGCAACGCTGATGGGCTGCAAGCGCTCGCGCGACCCGAAGCGATGGGAACCATGAGCGAGCGTCGTCCGGTAGCACCCAGCGTTCTGGCGAGTGTCATCGCGTTCGCTCGCGAGGCGTGGCCCAACGATGGCGCGGAAGGGGAGACGGTCCACCTCCTGTGCGATGAAGCGGAGAGAATGTCTGACCTCCTTAACGCCCCCGAGTTGCACGACTTCGCCCGCGCCGTCGTGCTCGAAGCCGCCCACCAGAGGCAGCGATGGGGCGCGGATTACGACGAGGTAAGGGAGCCCGTCGACTGGTTCTGGCTCTTGGGCTACCTCGGCGGGAAGGCGCTCCACGCTGCCGTTCTAGGCGATCACGACAAGGCGTTGCATCACACCATCAGCACCGCGGCGATGCTGGCCAACTGGCACGCGCACCTGATGCAAGAGAAGGAACCATGAGCCAATCACCCGACCCCGACGTGCCCATCGGTCTCACGCCGCCGCGGTGGCTCGACGAGCTGTGGGAGCGCAAGCAACGACCGCGCAAGCCAGGGCCGCCGGCGCCGGTGATGCCGCGGCTGCCGAACAAGACGAAAGCGAGACGACGATGAAAGTGGTAGAGGTTGGCCGAATCACGAGCGCCGACGACGAAAAGTTTGACGGCGTTGTCTTGAGCGGCACCAAGGAGGAAGTGCAGCGGGCTGCTGCCCTCCTATACGCCGACGTTCACCTTGTGCCCATGCGGGCCTGGGTGGAGCCCCGCGCGGCTCACCTACGGTCCCAAGTGTGGCTGCTTCCCGGTAACCTGCCATTGCCGTGGCGCGTTCGCTGCGACTGCGTTTGCGGCTTCTACACCGGCGGCCACTGTGCCAGCCGCAGCGAGGCGAACATGGTCGTGCTCGAAGCGCTGACCCACAGCTGCGACGACTATCGAGGAGATGAGCAATGATGGCCACACCACGCAAGACCCCCGGACCCAACGTCACAATTCCACGGGAGCGCTACGACGACCTCGTGCGCGCCGAGCGGGAGCGCGACAACGCCCAGCTGGCCATCCTGCAGCTGAAGCGGGAGCGGGACAGGCCCCGACGGAATCCACAACCACTTCTCTGGACGCGACCCGTCGCGTGATAGGCAATCGACGTGACCAGCGCACCGCAACTACTCTGGCCGCTGCTCGGTGAGCCCACGCGCGACGACTGCGAGGACACGGACGGGTCGCCGTGTTGGCTTTGCGGTTCCTCGTGGGAGCGCGGTCAGCTCGTGAAGAAGTTCAATGGCGCGTCGTTTACAGGACAGAATCGCGTACGCTCTCCTGTGAGCCGTTGGGTCTGCGAACCCTGCGTCCAGGTGTGTTCACGCATCGCGCCGGTGCCCGGTCGTCCGCCGAAGCCCGGGAAGAAGTTCGGCGGTAACTTCCGCAACTACTGCCACATGTACGACGCCGGCGACTACACCAACGCGTCGAAGGGCGAGAAACCGACCGTGCTCGAATTCCTGCGCCGGCCCAAGCGCGGTCCCTGGTTCGCAGCCATTGCCGACAGCGGGCAAAAGCACGTGCTCCCGTGGGTGCCCATCAACCCCGGTGGTGGCATCGCGGGGCGCGTACTCTTCGACGAGACCGAAGTGCACATCGCTCCCACTACCTTGGGGCTCGTGCAGGACATGGCAGAGTTTCTTACAGCAGGCGCAACGAAGGACGAGATCCACGGTGGCGACTACAGGCCACACACGTGGATGCGTTGTAGAAGCGCAATCGAAGAATTCGAGCGTTCCTGGTCCCACCTACGTGGGGGTGCCTGGTTTGGTCTGGCGTTGTGGTTGGCGCAACGCGACGAGGAAGAGGTGAAGCGACGCAAAAAAGCGGAGCGGGAAGCGAAGAAGGAGAAGAGTCATGGCAAAAGAAAGAAAACAAATGCAGGTGCCGGACCTGGTGTCCGCGGCAAGGGGTCTGTCAGATGCGGAGATCCTTGCGCTGAGAACCCAACTGCTCGATCTTTGCTCGAAGGGGACAACGGAACGTCCCGACGAGGAACAACTGGAAGACCTACGAAACAAGACGATAGAGGTTCTTCTCGAGTTTCGGAGGATGTATCTCGCGGAATACCGCGGGAGCGTGGCGCTGAAACATTGGGAACACCTGGAGACGCGGTGTCTGAGCGCAGCTCGGAGGTCGGAGAACCCGGACGAGTGGGCGACGTTGATGATGAAGGGGCTTCGCCTTCAGGGGGTCAGCAGCTCGGCATCCCGGGCATTGGTTGATCTGGGATCCACTGTGAAAGAGAACGGGTGGCAAACCTCCTGGCTCGACATGGTTGAGCGCGAGGTTGGGTTGCTGATGGCGCTAGCAAGAGAGCTGGCAGAGAAGAGAGCTGAAGAAAAGGCGGAAGCGAAGGAGGCAAGCTGATGGAACGGTTGAGGTATGAGTTCGTGTTGGAGTCCGAGGCTCCAATTGCACACCACGAGGGTACTATCGGCAACATGTCGATGATCATGCGGCGCAAGATGCGCAACGGCAGCGGATGGGCTAACGTGCCCATCGTCACTGCCGATGCGATGCGTCACGGTATGCGCGAGGCTGCAGCCTATGCCCTGCTCCAGGCAGCCGGCCTTCTCGGAGGCACGAAGTTGAGCGAGGCTGCGCTGCGACTGCTGTTCAGCGGCGGCATGGTCACCGGACGCGGTGAGGCGAGCACGATCAAGCTCGACCAGTACCGCGAGCTGTGCGAGTTGGTGCCCAGCATGGCGCTTTTCGGCGGCTGCGCCGACAACCGCGTCATCCCGGGCAGACTCACGGTCCAGGATGCTTTGCTCGTGTGTGAGGAGACGATTCGGTATGTGCCAACGTGGGCGCGAAATACGGTCAACGATTTGTGCGGCATCGACACCTGCCGGAGTCACGTCGAGGAAGTGCAGCGCGTGCGGATGGATCCGACGCTGCAGCCACAGAAGCGACGCCTCCTGAGCGAATCGTCGGAGGTCGACGTCAACAAGCGTTTGGCTACGAGCGAACAAGACTCGGCCGATGACGCATCGGTGCGGGACGCCAAGTCGACGATGATGCCGCGATCGATGGAATGCGTGGCGCAGGGATCGATGTTCTCGTGGGCGTGCGAGGCCATCGTCAACAATGACCTCGAGCGTGACACCTTCCACGTTGCGGTCGGCACCTTCCTATCCAACCCATGGGTGGGTGGCAAACGTGGTACCGGTCACGGAAAACTCCGACCGGTGCAGGCTCGCGACGTCCAGGTGCGCGCCGTGGAGCCGGCATCGACGGCACTCGATGTGACGGCGCTCGCTGGCAAGGTAGGTGACCTGTTTCGTGCGCACGTCGAGGAGCGCAAGGACCGCATCGCCGACTTCTTGGGTACCGTCAATGCCTGAGCCACTACAGGTCACCGCAACCCTCGCCGGCCCCATTCACCTCGGTCGCATGCCGATTGCGCTCGACGCGCTGGTGATGTGGGCGAAGGCGCAAGTGCTCGGCAAAGAGCCCCCGGCTTGCGCCGAAGACTGCGAGCAGTTGCCGATTCCAATCGCGGAGTCTGACTGCGGTCGGTATCACCTCGCAAGCTGCGCCTCATACGAGATCGAGGACTACGAGCACCGTTGGATCAACCGACGGTTTCCCGTGTCAGAGGCGCAGATGCTGGGCAACGAGAAACTTCGTCGGATCCAACTCAGCGGAGGCCCGTGCAAGAGCTACCGCATCCCGATGGAAACGACGTGGCTCGTCGACGACGTCATGCGATGGTGGTGCATCGGGGAACCTGGCGAAATACGCGACCTACTCGGATGGGTCGGCTACCTCGGTAAGCGCCGGGCTGTTGGCATGGGTCAGGTCGCGTCGTGGTCCGTCGATCCGTGCGAACCGTGGGGCGACGGCTTCCCTGTGGTCCGCGGATCGATGCCGCTACGACCACTTCCCGTGGATACTCCAGGGGTGGGCGACGATGCGCTGCAGGCGATGGCCGTTCTTCGCCCACCTTACTGGGCGCACTACAAGGAGGAGCCATGCGTGGTGCCGATGTGACGCAAGAGGTGCTCGACGACGGCACGACCGTCTGCCACGACGGTGACCTGTCTTCGCTCTACGCCTGCGAGTTCTGCGGCAAGCCGTTCTCGCCACGCCACCGAATGCAACGCACGTGCGGCGATGACGTCTGCCAGAATCGGCGGCGGTACCAAAACAAGCGTGCATCATTCCGGCGGTCCCCTGTGACACAGTCCCGGGCCCGCGCACGCAACGCCCGCTGGTCGGCTGTGCACCGGAGCTGCAAGAAAAGACAGCCTTGGCTGGTGGGGCCACCCCCGTACTACGAGTACCTGCCCGGCGGTGGCGTCGAGCTCGACGTGAGACCCTTGCCGAGGTGGCCTGTCGAGCTCAGAAACACCCGTGGCCTACACGGCATGATCACCACCATGGTCAAGGAGCTTGCCGGGGTCGGCCATCGCCCACGGTGGCCACGGTGGACCCTCGTTCCGTGGCCTGGACGATTCGGTTGGGGCGTCTACTTCTGGGAGGACGAAATCGTGGACGTCGTCGCCGACAAGCAAGTCGAGGGCGAGCTGTTCGCCCGTCACGTCACAATCTCGACGTCGCCGCGACGACGCATTCGCGCGCCCAAGGTGAAGCGACGTGGTCGAATGAAGGTCGACCTCACAACCATCACCCCGGTCACCATAACCTCCGATGGTCGCTCGTGTCCTCACATCGAAGCAACGGCCGACTCCATCCGAAACTCGATTACGCGCGAGTTCGTGAACCGACTTGGCGCCGAGGAGTTTTTGGAGCGCGACATGGTCCGTTTGGAGATGTTGTCCAAGCAGACGTTCAAGGCGACGGTGCCGCTGGGAGGCAAGTACGGCCAGGTCATCGGCTGGGAGGGGTCGTGTCAGCTCGAAGTGAATGCGCCGGCACTGTGGCTGCTGAAGTGTGCGGGTTTGGTTGGCCTCGGTAGTCGCACGGCGTTTGGCTTCGGACGAATTCGGGTGAGTGAGTTGTGAAGGATATCGAGGCGAAGTGGCAGGAGATGCCGAAGCTTCAGCTTCAACGGTGGGACACCGAGGCGACGGTGCCCATGCACCAAAGCAATGCCCTTGGAGCGCGCCTGCTGAAGAGCGGTAGGTTTGGCGCTGACTTGATCAAGTTCCCGCCTGGTGGGCGCGTCGGAACGCATACCCATCCCGGGCAACACATCCTGATCGTCGTATCTGGTGACGGTTGGGTAACCGTCTGTTTCGACGACTACCGCGGCCGGTATCCGCTACAGACTGGCGTCTGCTACCTCATCCCCGGTAACGTACCTCATGCCATCGACGCCGAGACGGAGCTGGCGATCATATCGGTTGCTGACGACCACCGAGACGTCGAAGCGAAAGAAAGGCTGGATCTCAACTCGTGACGTCACATCAGGATGAGCTCTCTACGATCGAAGGCGTGCTCGAACACCTGCAGGCGCACCGTCACCTGATCCCTCAATAACCGAACATGGCACTGATTCAATCACAGCGCCACACCGTTAGAGATTTAGAGCACTGGCGCAGCTTCGAACGGGTCGACCGAGTCACAGGAAGGCGTCTCGCACGTGGACCAAAACCACAACGCGCCATCGAGCAGATACAGCGCTTCGCCTCGGAGGGGTCGTGCTACTTGAGTACATCATGGGGCAAAGACTCGGTAGTGGCCGCTCACCTCTTCGTTCTTGCGGGCGTCGACGCACCAATGGTTCACATCGTCCAAGAAGGGCCTCACAAGGACCCCGATCAGAGCCTTGTTCGTGACGCGTTTTTGGAGAGGTTCCCGCATGTAGACTACCACGAGATAGTGGTCGAGCCGCAGACAAGAGAACAGGACGCAGACAAGAAAACACCAGCACTTCAAGTGGGGATCAAGCGAGCTTCAAAACAGTTTTCTCCGCGGTGGATAGGTGGCCTTCGTGCTGCGGAGTCAGGTATTCGTAAGCGTGCTGCAAGTAAGCGCAAAAAAAGGTCATGCTGGCCTATTGCGCGTTGGTCTGCTGCGGAGGTGTACGGGTGGCTGGCATACAACGATCTGCCCGTGCACCCTGCCTACGCCTGCACGCAAGGCGGCATGTGGGACCGAGACTGGATTCGAGTATCGATCATCGGTGGACAGAAGGGGCGCACCCATGGTCGGCGAGCGTGGGAATGGGCCTACTACCCAGAGGTGATGGAACGCCTGCTGAACCTCGGTCTCGTAGGGCCACCGTCCATTCCGTGATGACTTGGTCCACCGATCTACACGTCGAGATCCTCGCCATCTTCGCCGAGGCGCAGCAGTCCGTCGACCGCAAGCACACGACCTCCCGCGGCGACGGGCCGAGGGACGACGATCATGGCGGCTCAGCGCGAGCTCGCGACCGAGAGCGCGGCGAGCGGTGACGCCCGAACGGGCTGATTTTTCTCGCCGCCCATGTCGATTTCCCCTTGCGCTGCATATCACAAGTGATATGTTCTGGGCATGGACGCGACGGAAACCACCGAGACCACCGACTTGATCGAGGCCGCGCGCGGCCTCGCATACTACAATCAGAACGATCGCGGTGCCCCCATGGGGCACGCGGTCGGAAGCCTGATCGAGGACGTCGACGCGGGGGATCTCCCCCCCGCGACGAAAACGGAGTGCGTGCGCGCGCTCCAGATCGCCCTGCTCGAGGCGGGCTGCGATGCCCGCCTCGATAAAGATGGCACCCTCCGATCGTGGGGCGCCTTTCCCAACCCCGACGTCGGGGTCGAAAAAGCGGGGATCCTTCGAGAACGCTGCGCGAGTTGGTGAGACAAATTCGGGGCCGCGGCGCTGACACGCCCGGCCCCATGGCCAGCCTGACTAGGAGACTGACACCATGACTGATAGCATCGAGTATAGAGTAATCATCGCCGTTCGCCACGCCGGCTCGGGCGAGGCCCGGTGGCACGCCGCACTAGGCGTGCTCGGTAACGGGCAGTGGATCGGGGAGAGCCCCGAGCCACCCCCTGACCGAGACGGCTCCCACCCAAAGGTGTGGGGGTATACCGTCGACCCCTTCGGGGGGCGGTATAAGACGGCAGGGGTGCGCGAGGTGCCCGCCGAACACGTCGATTTGGCGTGCAGCGTATTACGGAACGCCGTGGTAAATCCCCATTTGATGGGGAGCACAGCTTATTGCGAGAGCAACTGGATCGACGCCGACATCCCGGAGGAGGCGGTGGCGCGCGCCCGAGATTGGCGGGCGAATCGCCTGCGGGAGAAGGCGTTGGCGGCCCTGGAGGCCGCCAAACGAAAGGCGGACGCGCTGTACAGAGACGCAGATGCTATCTCGCGTCCGCGAGGCGGACAGCGCGTCGTGCAGGGAGGTGCGTCGTGAGCGGCATGACGGCTGCGGCGAGGAGATTCCTCGCCGAGGTCGAGGTATCGTGGGACACGAGCGATCCGTGGGAGATGGTGGCCGCCCACGGCCCGTCTGACGTCGACGTCGATGTCCTGTTCGAGTACGCACAGGACGAAAACGAGGACTACCGTACGGCCTGCCACGAGGTGTGGCAGGCCGCGCGAGACAAGGTGCAGGAGCAGCTCGTCCGTGACCTGGAGGCAGAGCAGCGCATCGCGGGGGAGCCATGAGCTGCTGCGACGCGGAGCCCGCGGACCTGTGTAAGCTGGCGAGGCCGCGCGCTCGCAAGCCGTACCGATGCAGTGAATGCGGCGGCGACATCCGCCACGGCGATCGCTACGTGCGCGTGCGCAGTCTCTACGAGGGCCACTGGTCCACCGTCACGGCGTGCGTGCCGTGCCACGAGCTGACGGAGTGGCTGCAGCGTGATTGCCGGCTGGTCTGCTACGGGATGCTCGGCGAACTGCTGGAGGACCTGGGCAACGTGGAGGGTGCGGCGCCGATGGTGTTCGGCCACGCGGCGGGGCTGCTCTTCGCGTGGCGGGAGCATCGGTACGACCGCCTGGAGCAACTGCGGGCGGAGAGGAGGCAGCGGTGAGCACCCACACGCTGAGCTTCATGGGCGTCGATCCGCCGGAGGCGTTCAGATGCAGAATCTATGGCGCCGACCCGGACGACGAGCGGGACGCATTCGTGCGGCGCCTCGCGAGCCATGGCGTGCTCGACGCGCCGGCATACGACGGGTGGACTGCGGCGTTGGACCGGCGGGGGTGGGTGACGGCGAGCTACGAGAGGTGCAAGGGCGGGCGCCACAAGCGGTGGCGGCTGAGCGAGGCGGGACGGATTGAGCTGAGGCGGATGGGAGTGCTGCAATGATGCTGTATTGTACGACGTGGGGGACGTGGAGCCGCGACAGAGCGGGCCGCGTCAAGTGGGCAGACAATCCAGACGAGCCGGAGGGAGAAGGCTGGGAGCTTGTCGGGTCGGCCGTGGATGACGGCGTGTTGTTCTGGTTCTGGAGGCGCGAGCAGCGGGTGGAGCAGCTGTGTGGCGCCGAAGGGCGCGAGGAGGTGCAACCATGATCGACTATCGCTGCCTGTCCCTGTGGCGCCCATGGCCGCACACCATTCTGCATCTCGGGAAACGCATCGAGAATCGCGGGCACGCCCAGTACAGCCGGTTCCGCGGGTGGCTACTGCTGCATGCGGCGCAGAGCTGGGACGAGACGTGCGTCGACTTCGCTGCCGAGCGCGGGCTGCTGGACGGCGCCTGTCTCCGCACTCTGCAAACGCGCACTGACAACCCCACCGGCATCGTCGGCCGGTGCCGGGTGGTGGGGTGCGTGGAACCGCCCACCACGGGAAACGGCAAATCGCCGGCCATTAGCGCGCCCAACCAGGCGCTGCATGACTTCGCCAGTGACCTCGACTTCCGCTGGTGGATGGGCGGCCACGGCCTGCTCCTCGACGACGTCGAAGCTCTGCCCGAGGCCATCCCGTGCCGTGGCAAGCAAGGCCTGTGGCGCCCGCCTGCCGAGGTGGTGGCGCAGCTGCCTGAGCAGTGGAGGGCGGTGAGCGCGGGGACACGCACCGACTTGCAGGGGATCGACCCTCATGAGCAGTGACGGGTCGGCGCGTGTGGGCGGCGCGGTGAGCGGTGGCGCCAGGGACCCGGACCGAGACCTGCCGCTGGAGGTGTTGCTGTGATCGGCCTGTGGGAAGTGGCGTCCACGTGGGACCCGCGATTCCTCGCGGCGTTGCGTGTGCACTACAGCGGCAGCGCCGGACCTCCGCCCGGGAAGAAGGCGGTGTGGCAGGTGCTCGACGGCGGGAGGCACCGCGGATGGGTGGGCCTCGGCGAGCCGGCGTACAAGCTCGCCCCGAGGAGGCGCCTCGGACTGAACGACGCGCGACCTCTGCCGCGCACGGTGTCGGTGTTCGTCTTTCGTCTCGACCCCGGCCCAAGCCTGGCGAGCGCCGTGCTCCGCGCGTGGCACCCCGTGGCGACCTCGGCGTGGTCGCAGCGCTACGGCTGGGAGCCCGAGCACTGGGAGACCATGGTGGACCCTGACGCCGTGGCGTCGCCTGTCCCTGGCGCCTGCTTTCGTCGGGCGGGGTATCGCTCGCTCGGTCTCACCACGGGACGATCGGCGCGGCGCCCACCCGGCTCGACGCACGGGCCCAGGGTGTGGGCGGACGCTGCTCCCAAGCTCGTGCTGTACCGCGGACCCTTGCCGCGGATCGAGGTCTCAGAGTGACCCCCGCGGCCCGCGCCAGGTGAGGCGCACGTCCCAGGCGCCGAGGACGGGCAGCAGCGTGGCGACGAGCTCTAGGCCGGGGGCGAGGGTGATGCGTGTCATGCCCCTGTGTCGACGCGGGGGCGGTGGGTGTTGTCGGATTTCTCCAAAAAAGTGACGATGACCCCTTGCGCGTCATGTCATCGGTGATATGTTCGGGGCATGACGACGCGGCCAGCCATCGACGTACTCCCCGAGCCGATCCGCTCGGCCGTCGCCGAGTACGTCGATACTTGCGGCGTCGACCTCACGGACCCGGATGCCGTCGAGTCCGAGTGCGAGACGCACAGCCTCGCGCTCGCCCGGCATCTAGAAGGGCTCGTCACCTACGACGAAGACGGCGACGTCGACGTCGAGGTCGAGACCTGGACCCGGCTCTACTGGGCCGAGCCCGGTGACGTGCCGGAGTCGCTGGCTGGTGACGAGCTGGCCATTGGGCACGTCGTCTGCTGCGTGGAGTGGGATTCCGACGAATTCATCGTCGACCTCACCGCCGCGCAGTTCCCCTCCCTCGGCTGGACTGGCCCTCGGGTCATCAGCCGGTTCTGACCCAAACCCCTTTATACGGAGAGAAACACCATGAC
>JAAAOL010000526.1 GCA_009908885.1 Bacteroidota bacterium
CCTGTTTCCGAGCCAGCTCTCCGGCGGGCAGCAGCAGCTCGTGGCCGTGGCGCGGGCGCTCATCATCGAGCCCAAGCTGATCCTGGCCGACGAGCCGACGGGCAACCTGCACTCCAGCCAAGGCGACATGATCATGGACCGGCTGAAGCGCCTCAACGAGGACGACGGCGTGACCATCATCCAGGTGACGCACGACGAAGACTACGCCCGCTATGGGCAGCGCATCGTGGAACTGCTGGACGGACGCATCGAGGACGAGTACGCCGTGGCCGCCCCCGCCGTGACGTCGGCGTAAGCGCGTCTCCTCGCCCCCGCTGACAGGATCACTGGCTTCACCGATTTCCCCTGCATGCTTCGGAACTACGTCAAGACGGCCCTTCGCAACCTGCTGCGCTACAAGGGCTACGCGGCTATCAACGTAATCGGCCTCGCCATCGGGATCGCCTGTGCGGTGCTCATCCTGCTGTGGGTGGCCGACGAGTGGCAGCACGACCGCTTCCACGCCGATGCGGACCGCATCTACCGCGTCGCCTTCGACGGGCAGGCGCCGAACGCCCCGCCGGACCGCTTCGCGGGCAACAGCCGCGCCGTCGCGCCCGAGCTGCGCGAGAACTATCCGGCCGTCGCCCACGTCACCCGCATCGACCCGTGGAGCCCGACCGTCACGCGCGAGGGGCAGTTCTTCCAGGGCGACGCCTTCTACCACGTCGACCCCGCCTTCTTCGACGTCTTCACCTTTCCGCTCGTCCAGGGCAACCCGGACACGGCGCTGGACGAGCCGTACACGTTGGTCCTGACGACCGCGATGGCGGAGAAGTACTTCGGCCAGGACGACCCGATGGGCCAGACGCTGGTCCTGGACGACTCGCTCAGCTACACCGTCACGGGCGTCGCGGCGGACGTGCCTGCCGCCAGCCATTTCACGTTCGACTTTCTCACCTCGTGGGCTACGGTGGAGCAGTTCAACCCCGTACGCGCGGACGAGTGGCTGTCGATCAATTCGTACACGTACGTCAAGCTGCGCCCCGATGCTGATGCCGACGCGCTGGAGCGGCAGATCGCAGGACTGGTGGAGCAGCACATGGGCGAGATCATGGAGCAGGTGGGGCTGGAGGCCCGCCTCGCGCTGCAGCCGCTGACGGACATCTACCTGCGCTCGGACCGTGGCAGCGAGATCGGCCCGACCGGAGACGTCCGGTACGTCTACGTGTTCTCCGCCATCGCGGCGTTCCTCCTGCTGATCGCCTGCATCAACTTCATGAACCTGGCCACCGCGCGGTCGATGGAGCGAGCCAAAGAGGTGGGCGTGCGCAAGACGCTGGGCTCGACGCGCGGGGCGCTGGTGGGGCAGTTCCTGAGCGAGTCGGTGCTGGTGGCGGGCGTCGCGCTGATGGTGGCGCTCGGGCTCATCGGCATCACGCTGCCGCTCTTCAACGACCTCACGGGCAAGGCCATGACCTTCCGCACGCTGCTGGCGCCGATGGCCGCCCTGGGACTCATCGGCCTCGCGCTGGTGGTGGGCTTGCTGGCAGGCAGCTATCCGGCGCTGGCCCTGGCGCGCTTCCGGCCCGTAGAGGTGCTCAAGGGCTCGTTCTCGTCCACCGGGCGCGGGGCGCGGCTGCGGCAGGGCCTCGTCATCTTCCAGTTCGCCATCTCCGTCGTACTCATCGTCGGCACGCTCGTCGTCATCCAGCAGCTCGACTACATGCAAACCCAGAAGCTGGGCTTCGACAAAGAGCAGGTGCTCGTGCTGGACGGGCGCGGGCTCCCGGACGAGACGGTCGAGAGTTCGTACCGCACGTTCAAGCAGGAGGTGCAGCAGCTCTCCGCCGTGGAGGAGGTCTCAGCGTCCAATCAGGTGCCGGGGCGCGGGACGTGGGTGCAGATCGTCCGCCCCGAAGGGCTCTCGGACGGCGAGAGCCGCCGGATGCAGGTCGTCGTCGTGGACCACGACTACCTGGAGACGATGGGCATCGACCTGGTGGCGGGGCGTGACTTCGACGAGGCCTTCGCGACCGACACCGACGAGGCCATCCTCGTCAATGAGGCCGCTGTGGAGAATGCCGGGTGGGGCACACCCGAGACCGCCCTTGGCAAGCACCTTCGCTTCGGCGGAGACGACGCGCCAGAGCAGACCGTCGTCGGCGTCTTCGAGGACTATCACCACTACGGGCTTCAGCAACGCATCGAGCCGATGCTCCTGAGCATTGTGCCGTCGGCCTTCAACTACTTCTCCCTTCGCGTGCGCACCGACGACCTGCCCGGCACCCTCGCGTCGCTGGAGCAGACCTGGAACGCGTTCTACCCGGGCCACACGTTCAACTCGTTCTTCCTGGATGCCGATTTCGAGCAGCAGTACGCTAACGAGCAGCGCCTCTCGCGGCTCTTCGGCGCCTTCGCGAGCATCGCCATCCTGATCGCCTGCCTGGGCCTGTTCGGCCTCGCCTCGTACATCACGGCGCAGCGGACGAAAGAGATCGGCGTGCGCAAGGTGCTGGGCGCCTCGGTGAGCAGCATCGTACTCCTCCTCGCGAAGGACTTCGTGAAGCTCGTGGCCGTGGCCGTCCTCCTGGCCGCGCCGCTGGCGTACCTGGTGATGGACCAGTGGCTGGACGACTTCGCCTACCGCATTTCGATGCCCCTGGGCGCCTTCGCGCTGGCCGGGCTCGTGGCCGTCGCCATCGCCATCCTCACCGTCAGCTACCAGTCGATCCGCGCGGCGCTGTCCGATCCCGTGCAGAGCCTGCGCTATGAATAGAGGGTGTTAGGAACTCGGCGTTGCACGGGCGTCGAAAACGGACCCTGTTACGTAGATTGCCTTCTCCCGGAGTCATCCCGGACCCTGATCCGGGATCCAGACAACCGCTGCCCTTCTGGATCCCCGCCTTCACGGGGATGACAGGTAAAAACGAAGATCAATAGTGCATACTCCAAGCCCTCGGAACGCCGTAGCTGGCTGTACGGTGCCGAACACCGGCTGATCGGTGACGAACAGATGCGGCGCGTTGGAGGACCCTACTGACTGAAAATTGACACAAAGGCGCCGCTGGCACAGGGCTTGCCCTATCCCGTGACACGCCCCTACCCCTCATCCCCTCTCGGCTGCCATGTGGACCAACTACCTGCGCGTCGCGCTCCGCTCGCTGCGGCGGCAGTCGCTGTACAGCCTCATCAACGTGCTGGGGCTGGCCGTCGGCCTCGCCTTCTGCATCCTCGTCCTGCTCTTCGTCCGGGATGAGCTGACGTACGACGAGACGCACGAACGAAGCGACCGCACCTACCGGCTCTACCGCGACCCCGTCGACGGCGCGCCGGTAGACCGCGAGCTGTCGATGCCCATTCCGGCGGGCCCAGCGATGGCCGCCACCTTTCCCGAGGTCGAAGCGTTCGTCCGCCTCGACTTTCCCGGCGGCGCGACGACCATCCGGCACGAAGGCACCCTCTTCGAGCAGGACGACGTGCTTGCCACCGACTCGTCCTTCTTCGACGTCTTCACCGTCCCCCTCATCCACGGCGACCCGGCGACGGCACTGACCGATCCGCTCTCCGTCGTCCTGACCGCGCCGATCGCCCGCAAGTACTTCGGCACGGCGAACCCGGTGGGCCAGACCCTCTCGCTCCGCCTCAGCGGCGACTACGTGGACCTGACCGTGACGGGCGTAACCGAGGCGCTGCCGCCCAACTCCAGCATCCAGTTCGCGATGCTGTTTCCGTACGACCTGTTCGTGGAGCGCTTCGACTACATGCAGCGCGTCCGCGACCGGTGGGACGCCACCCGCTCGATCACGTACGTGCTGCTGCGGGAGGGGGCCGACGTGGAGCACCTCCGCGCGCAGATGCCGGAGTTCATGCGGACGCACCTCGGTTTCATGTACGACGAGATGCGCCAGGAGGGCCTTCTCGCTGAGGGGGAGATCCCGGCAATCTTCCGCCTCCAGCCGATGCGCGACATCCACCTGAACCCGGAGGTGCCGCCCGGCCTGACGCCGCCCAGCGACCCCAAATATTCGTATATCCTCGGCGGTATCGCGCTGGCGGTCCTCCTGATCGCCTGCATCAACTTCACGCTGCTGGCGCTCGGGCGCTCGGCGCGGCGGGCCAAAGAGGTGGGCGTGCGCAAGGCGATGGGGGCGCTGCGTGGGCAGCTGATGGGCCAGTTCTGGGGCGAGGCGCTGCTGCTGAGCGCGGTGGCCCTCGGCCTGGGCCTGGGACTCGCCCAGATCGCGTTGCCCGTCTTCAACGACCTGGCGGGCAAAACGCTCACCCTCGGCGCTGTGGAGGGGTTGTGGATGGCGGCTGGACTGCTGGGGCTGTTGCTGGTGACCGGCCTCGTGGCGGGCGGCTATCCGGCGCTCATGCTATCGCGGCTGCAGCCTGCCGTCACCCTGCGCGACCGGGCCAGCGTCGGGCGGGCCAACGCGCTCACGCGGACGCTCGTCACCGCCCAGTTCGCGCTCTCCGTGTTCCTCATCGCCAGCACGCTGGTCATGGTGCAGCAACTGCGCCACGTACGCACGACCAACCTCGGCTTTCAGGGCGAGCAGGTCGTCGTCATCCCGACGCGCGGCCTCGACGGCGACCAGGTGCTCGACCGCTACCAGGCGCTCGCCGCGAACGACCCCGGCATCGCGCAGGTGGCCGGGTCCAACCTCGCCATCGGACAGAGCCTGTGGCGGCGCGGCTTTCAGTACGAGGGCGAATTGAAGCAGGTGGCCGTCTTCCGCATCACGGACAATTACCTGGAGACGCTCGGCATGACCGTGACGCAGGGCCGCGCCTTCGATCCGCAGCGGGCGAGCGACGCGGCCAACAGCATCCTGGTCAACGAAGCGTTCGTGCGCGATTTCGGCTGGACAACGCCGGTGGGACAGCAGCTGCCGGTCGAGTGGGGCGACGCTGGCGACGAGGAGGAGCCGAGCCTGCTGAATCCGACCGTCGTGGGCGTGGTGGAAGACTTCCACTTCCAGTCGCTGCACAATGCCGTGCAGCCCGCCGTCCTCTACACCAACCCGATGGACCCGATCCTGAACCTGTACGTCCGCCTCCGCCCGGAGGATATGTCCGCCACGCTGGACCGCCTCCGCGCCACCTGGGCGACGCTGACGCAGGACGTGCCGTTCGAATACACGTTCCTCGACGAGCGGATGGACCGGCTCTACCAGAACGAGGCGCGCTGGAGCCAGATCGTCGGCTACGGCGCCCTCTTCGCCGTCCTCATCGCCGTGCTCGGCCTCTTCGGCATGGCGACGCTCACGACGGCGCAGCGGACCAAGGAGATCGGCATCCGGAAGGTGCTCGGCGCGTCGGCGGCGCAGATCGTCGGGCTGCTGTCGAAGGACTTCGCCCGCCTCGTCGTCCTCGCCATCGTGCTGGCGGCCCCGGTAGCCTACCTCGTGATGGAGCGCTGGCTGGCCGACTTCGCCGTCCGCATCGACGTAGGCGTGGGCACCCTCGGGCTGGCCGGCGGCCTTGCGCTCGTCGTCGCCCTGCTGACGGTCGGCGCGCAGGCCTTCCGCGCGGCACAGACCGACCCGGCTCACTCCTTACGGTACGAATGAATAGCCGCCTTCTTCCACACGCCCATGCTGAAGAACTACCTCACCATCACATCCGGTTCAGTAGTCGGCGACCGGAATATCCGTCTGCGAAAAATCGTCGCCCTTGTACAGGAGGGGCTCCTGCAGCGCCGAAGCGAGCGCGTACGAAAAGCAGTCGCCGTAGTTCAACCCGGCGGGGTGCTGTCCTTTGCCGAACCGACGGTATGCCGAACGCGCCAGTTCAGCATGTTCGGCCGTGGTGGGGATGACCTCGATGCCCAGACGGTGGATGAACAGATCCACTTCGCGCTCGCCCGCATCGCCGTACCGGACGTACATGACGATGGCTGTTTCGACGAGCGTAGCGGACGCGATCCTGCGGTCTGGAGCCTCTTCAAGCGCCGTAAGCAAACGGTCTGCCTCCGGCTCATCCTGCAGAATAGCAACGATGGCGGACGAATCCACGACCATGTTCGTCAGCCCGGTAACCCGTGCTCGTTATACCCGATAAGCGCTTCGTCGCTGCCCTCATCGCGGCGCGGCAATCGTGCGATGCGAGCCTGCATGCGCGCGACGTCGTCTCGGAGATCATGGAGGGATCGGCGATTGCACTCTCGCTGCAGCCGCTCCCGTATCGCGTTCAGTACGGCCTCCGTCAGGCTCTCTCCCGTGAGGTGCGCGAGTTCTCGCGCAAGCCGGTCCGCCTCTTCATTTTTGATGCTCAGTGCCATCTGAATGACCGTCCGCCTTTCGTATCGCCTGAAATATCCTACCAGCAGCCCAACAGGGCCGTTCCTCAGGACGACCATGCGAACCATCCCTTCTCCCCCTTCCTCGCCATGTTGAAGAACTACCTCACCATCGCGCTCCGTACGCTGCGTAAGCATGCCGGATACGCCCTGCTGAATGCGGCAGGCCTGGCCCTCGGCATCGCCGTCTGCTTGCTCATCGCGCTCTACGTGCAGCACGAGTGGAGCTACGACCGCTTCCACGAGGATGCAGACCGCACCATGCGCATGGTGGAAACGCGATCGACCCCGGAGGGCACCGAGCAAGAAGCCGGGACGGCCGGACCGATCGCTCCGGCGGCGGTGCGCGAGTTGGCGGGCGTGGAGGCCGCGACCCGGCTGACGCGCCTGTTCCGGGTAACGGTGCAACGTGGCGACACGCGCTTCTACGTGGGCGACTATCTGCTGGCCGAGGCCAACTTCTTCGACGTCTTCTCCTTCCCGCTGGCGCAGGGCGACCCGCAGACGGCCCTCGCCCAGCCGGGAACGGTGGTCCTCACGCACGCGGCGGCGGAGCGCTACTTCGGCGACGCGAACCCGATGGGGCAGACGCTCTCGGTCGAGGGCTTCGGCGAGTCGACGGTGACGGGCGTGTTGGCGCCGCTGCCCGAGACCTCGCACCTCCAGTTCAGCATGCTCTTCCCGTTCGCCACGCCCGCCAGCGACGTCTCCTGGTGGACGCCCTGGACGGAGGACTGGGCCCACAACTTCCGCACGTTCACCACCTACCTCCGCCTCAGCGAGACGGCGGACCGCGACGCCATCGCCGCGCAAATCGAGGCGCTCATGGCGGACAACACGCCCGGCGACGCCATGCCCGCCGCGGTCACGCTGCAGCCGTTGACGGACATCCACCTCCGGTCGGCGGGCATCGGCGGCGGCTTCAACGCGCAGCCCGGCAACCCGGCGTACCTCGTCATGTTCTCGGCCATCGCGCTGTTCATCATCCTCATCGCCTGCATCAACTACATGAACCTGGCGACGGCCCGGTCCACGCGGCGGGCCAGAGAAGTGGGGGTGCGCAAGGCCCTCGGCGCGCAGCGGGGTCAGCTCATCGGACAGTTCCTGGGCGAGGCCATCGTCCTGGCAGGCATCGCGCTCCTCGCGGGCGTCGTGCTCACCGCGTGGGTGCTGCCCCTGTTCAGCACGCTGGCCGGGAAGGCGCTCTCGCTCGCCCCGATCCTGCAACCGGCATGGATCGCTGCGCTGGTCGGCGGCGCGCTGTTGCTGGGCCTGGCCGCGGGCAGCTACCCGGCGCTCATCCTGTCCCACTTCGCCCCGACGCAAGCGCTCAAGGACGGCGACGTGCAGACCGGGCGGGCCGCCTGGCTCCGGCGCGGGCTCGTCGTCACCCAGTTTGCGCTGTCCATCGGCCTCATCGTGGCGACGCTCGCCGTGGCCCGCCAGCTCGACTACGTGCAGGAGAAGCGCCTCGGCTTCGAGAAGGACCACCTCGTGATGGTAGACATCAACAGCAGCAACGTGCGCAGCAACATGGACGTGATGAAGGCCGAGATGCAGCAACACCCCGCCGTGCAGGCGGTCGCCGTCTCCTCCCGCGTCCCGGGCGACTGGAAAGGGATCACGCAGATCCAGATCGCCGAGGCCGGAGCCTCCCCCGACGACGTGCTGACGTCCTATTTCATGGGCGTGGACGAGGACTTTCTGAGCACCTTCCAGATCGACCTTCGGCAGGGGCGCGCGTTCGACCCGGCGCGCGGGACCGACACGACGGCGGTGCTGCTCAACGAGACGGCGGTCGCTGCACTCGGCCTCGACGACCCGGTGGGACAGACGATCGAGGTGCCCGAGATCGGCCTCGAAGGCGGCGGCAGCGGGGACGCGAACCTGCGCCTGCACGTCATCGGCGTGGTGGGTGATTTTCACTTCCAGTCGCTCTACGAGCCGATTCGCCCGCTCGTCCTCGGCTACCACCAGAACCCGATCGAGAACATCGACTACTTCACCGCCCGTGTCGCCGCCGGGCAGGTGACGGCGGCGCTCAGTCACCTCCGTAGCATTGGCGAGCGGTTCGACCCGGAGCACCCCTTCGAGTACAACTTCCTGGACCAGCGCCTCGCCGAGGTGTACGACACGGACCGGCGCGTGGGTCGCCTCTTCAGCATCGCGGCGGGCCTCGCCATCCTGATCGCCTGCTTCGGCCTGTTCGGCCTCGCCGCCTTCAGCGCCGAGCAGCGCACCAAGGAAATCGGCGTCCGCAAGGTGCTGGGCGCGTCCGTGGCGCAGATCGTCGGGCTACTCTCCAGGGACTTCGCCCGCCTCGTGGGCATCGCCTTCGTCGTGGCCGTGCCCCTGGCCTACCTCGTGATGGACCGCTGGCTGGCCGACTTCGCCTACCGCACGTCGCTCGGCGTGGACGTCTTCGCGCTGGCGGGCCTGCTCGCCTTCGCCATCGCCGGGCTGACGGTGAGCTACCACGCCCTCCGTGCGGCCCTCGCGGACCCGGTAAAGAGCCTTCGGTACGAATAGCCCCTGCTGCCATGCTCCTGCCCCCCCTGAAGATGCTGCTCCGGTCGCTACGGACGCGCCCGGCCCACACCGTGCTTAATGTGGCGGGGCTGGCGATCGGGCTGGCTACGTGCCTGCTCGTCGCCCGGTACGTGCAGCACGAGTGGTCCTACGATCGCTTCCACGAGGACGCCGACCGGCTGTACCGGCTCAACAAGGTGGTGACGCCCCAGGAGGGCGGCACGGAGCGCCACGCCATCACGTCCGGCCCGATGGGACCGACCCTGGTGGACGACTTCCCGGAGATAGACGCCACGGTGCGCGTGCTGCCCTGGTTCAGCGAGGTGCTGATGACACACGACGACGTGAGCCAGCCGGTCGAGCACGTCGCCATCGCCGACGCCAACTTCTTCGAAGTGTTCGATTTTCGCCTCGTGCGCGGTGAGGCGACGTCGGTGCTGACGGCACCCCGCAGCATCGTGTTGACGGAGCAGACCGCCCGGCGCTTCTTCGGCGACGCCGACCCGATCGGGCAGACCGTGACGGCCCTCGGCGGCCTCGACTACACAGTGACCGGCCTCGCCGCCGATCCGCCCGCGACCTCGCACCTGCCCTTCGACGCGCTCATTTCGTGGGCCTCCACGGTGCCGGGCAACGGCGCGCTGGACTACGGCTGGCTCCAGACCTGGCTGCCGCAGACGCTCTACACGTACGTGCGCCTCCAGCCGGATGCTGACGTGACCGCGCTCGAAGAGAAATTGCCCGCCTTCATGGAACGACACTTCCCAGAACGGGCCGAGCAGTATCACCTCTATCTCCAGCCCTTCACCGACATCTACCTGGGCTCGACGGACCTGCTGCACGCGCGCAGCCTCCACCTCGGCGACCGGCGGCAGGTGTACCTGTTCGGCGCCATCGGCCTGCTGGTGCTGCTGATCGCCTGCATCAACTTCATCAACCTGGCTACGGCGCGGGCGGCAAAGCGGGCGCAGGAGGTGGGTGTGCGCAAAGTGCTCGGTGCGGCACCCTCGCAGCTGCGGCGGCAGTTTCTGGCCGAGGCGCTGCTGCTCACCGGTGGTGCCGCGCTCGTCGCCGTGCTGTTGGCCGAGGCGGCTCTCCCCGCTTTCAACGCCCTGACGGGAACATCGCTGAGCCTGCACCTCGCCTCCAACGGATGGCTCCTGGCCGGGCTCGTCGGCCTGACGCTGCTGGCGGGCCTCGCCTCGGGCCTCTACCCGGCGCTCGTGCTGTCGCGCTACCGCCCGTCGCAGGTGCTGCGTGGCGGGAACACCGATCTGCGTGGAGGACGCCTCCCCCGCCGCGTCCTCGTGACCACACAGTTCGCCATCTCGGCAGCACTCATCGTCGGCACCGTGGTCGTCTACCAGCAGACGCAGTTCGTGCTGGACAAGGACCTGGGCTTTCAAAAGGAGCAGATCGTCGTGCTGCCGATCGGCAAGACAGACATTTCGGATCAGGGCGCGGCGTTCAAACAGGCGCTTCTCCAGCACCCGGAGATCACCCGCGTGGCTGGGAGCAACAGCGTACCGGGACAGAGTACGATGGGCTTCACGCTGGAACCGGAAGGCGCCTCCGACACCGAGACGTGGACGGCGCAGGGCATCCGCGTGGACGACTTCGACCTGCTGACCACCTACGACCTACAGATGGCCGCCGGGCGCTACTTCACACCCGGCTTCGCCACCGACTCGTCGCGCGCCGTCGTCATCAACCAGACGCTCGCCGATGCACTCAGTTGGGACGATCCGGTCGGCAAGCGCCTCACCATTTCCGGCGAAGTCGAGGAGGGCACCGTCATCGGCGTGGTGGAGGACTTTCATCTCTCGTCGCTGCGGCAGACCATCGATCCGCTCGTGCTGTACGTCGCCCCGCGCTGGGACTTTCTGTCCGTCCGCCTCACCGGCGGCGACCTTCCCGCCGCGCTCGACTTCCTGCGCCAGACGTGGGAGCAGTTCGAGACGGCGTATCCGTTTGAATACACGTTTCTGGACGACGCCTTCGCCCGGCTCTATGCCGCCGAGCAGCGCCTGACGCGCACGCTGACGGCGCTCTCCGGTCTCGCCATCCTGGTGGCCTGCCTGGGCCTGTTCGGCCTCATCACCTTCACTGTCGAGCAGCGGACCAAGGAAATCGGCATCCGCAAAGTGCTCGGCGCTTCAGTGAGCAGTATCATGATCTTACTGTCGAAGGAGTTTGCCCGGCTGGTGCTGCTGGCCGTCGTCCTGGCTGCGCCGGTGGCAGCCCTGGCCGCGCGGTTCTGGCTCGACGGCTTCGCCTACCGCATAGATCTCGGCACAAGTCTTCCGCTTGCGCTTGGCCTTGCAGGTACGCTTATCTTGAGCATCGCGCTCTTGACCGTCAGCACGCAGGCCCTCCGCGCCGCCCTGGCCGATCCGGTAAAGAGCCTTCGCTACGAATAGACCCCCTCGATTCATGCTGAAGAACTATTTCACCATCGCGCTACGGTCGCTTCGCAAGCGCCTCGGCACCACCGCGCTCAACGTGGTCGGCCTGGCCGTAGGCCTTGCGTGCTGCCTGCTGATCAGCCTCTACGTGCTCGACGAGTTGAGCTACGACGAGCATCACGAGAAAGGCGACCGCGTCGTCCGCCTCGCCCTCGAACCCGGCGGCGGGCGCGTGCTGACGGTGACGCCCACCATCGCCGGGCCGATCCTGACCCGCGAGTTTCCGGAGGTCGAGACGTACGTACGCTTCACCCGGCCGAGCGAGCACACCATGCGCTTCGAGGACCGCCCCTTCCAGCGCGAGGTGCTCACCTACGCCGACTCGACCGTCTTCGACATCTTCACGCTGCCGTTCGTGCACGGCACGGCCGACGGCGCGCTCACCCGCCCGAACACCATCGTGCTCACCGCCTCCGTCGCCCAGCGCCACTTCGGCGATCGCAACCCGGTCGGCGAGACGCTCACGGTAGACGGCGACCGGACGTTCGAGGTCACGGGCGTCATCGAGGACCTGCCGCCCACGACCCACCTGTCGTTCGACGCAGTCGCCGCCTTCGAGACGCTTTCCTGGGCGGACCGCGAGATCTGGAGCTCGGCCAACTTTCACACCTACCTGCTCCTGCAGAGCGAGGCTGCGATCGGATCGGTCGAGCGGAAGATTCCCGGCCTGATCGAGCGGGAGCTGGGCGAGCAGACGGGCGAGTTCAAGATGCACATCGCCCTCCAGCAACTCCCGCGCATCCACCTGTACGCGAACGGCTACATCACCTACGTCTACATCTTCGGCGCCATCGCGCTGCTGATCCTGCTGATCGCCTGCATCAACTTTATGAACCTGGCGACGGCGCGGAGTGCGGAGCGCGCCAAAGAGGTCGGCGTGCGCAAGACGCTCGGGGCCGTGCGGCCGAGCCTCGTCGGCCAGTTTCTGACCGAGGCCGTGCTGCTGGCGCTCTTCGCGGCGGTCCTGGCGCTCATCCTGGCCGAGTTGGCCCTCCCGGCGTTCCGTACGCTGGCGGGCAAGGCGCTCTCGACGCACGTGCTGACCAACCCCGGCATCGTCGGCGCGATGCTGGGCCTGGCCGTCGTCGTCGGCCTCGCGGCGGGCAGCTACCCGGCCTTCGTGCTGGCCCGCTTCCGGCCCGTCCAGGTGCTCAAAGGCTCGTTCAGCACGGGACGGCAGGGCAGCACGCTGCGCAAGACGCTCGTCGTGGTCCAGTTCGCGGTGTCGGTCGCCCTCATCGCGGGGACGGCGGTCGTCTTCCAGCAGCTCGACTACGTGCAGTCGACGAACCTGGGCTTCGACAAGGAGCAGACGATCGTGCTGCCCCTCGAAGAGGAATCGACGTTTACGACGTTGAAGCAGACGCTCGGGCAGGCGCCGGGCGTGCAGCACGTCTCCGCCGTCTCGACGATCCCCG
>JAAAOL010000248.1 GCA_009908885.1 Bacteroidota bacterium
GGCGAGCACTCAGCGCCGTGCTTTCGAGTTGCGCGAGCGCGCGAGCTTTCGCTTCGTAAAGATCGCGGCCCGTGCCTCCCCCTTCTTGCTCCTTATTCTGCTCTACTTCTTCTTTGGCGATAATAAATGCTACCCTGTTGAGGTAGGCGCCGTATGCACGGGCCGATCGGACGATGTCGCGGTCCATCTGGTACTCGCTCATGATAAAGTCAGTTATGATTGGTGAGAAGATGCGATCGTACTGCACACGGAAAGCCAGAAAGTCGCGGAAGGCGGGTCGGGTGTAGAGCTGAAGAAAGCGACTCGCCATCTGGAAAAAGTTCTTCCGCGTCGGGCTGTCGGGTGCATTGTTCTCTTCGTTGTAGAACCGCGCCCGGTACAGGCTGTCGATGATCGCCGGAAGATTGTGCTCCTGCGCCAGCCGCGCGGCGTGGTGGCCGACGTATTCTTGGCGCATCAGCTTCCCGTTATAGCTGACGAGGTAGATCGGACGACCGGCCATCTGCTTGAGCACGGGCTTTACTTCCGGTAGGCGATTCGCACGCCTGGCCCACTGCCCCATGGCACCCATCAGCCCAACAGGTCCGAAGACGCTGCTGCGCGGAGCGTTGGGATAATTCCCATCGAAGATCGGCGGGCGTTTGCGTTTGCTGTCTTCTGGTCGGCGAAGCGTAAACGGATCTTCCAACTCGCTGTCCTGCATCGCGCCGATAAGCTGCACGAACCGGATCATGCCTTCGAGGTTGAGCTCTGGAATCATGACCTGGTTCGTGAAATCTACCTGAGTAGCCGGCTTGACGCGTGTGAGCGCCGCTACCAACGAAAATACAGCCTCCAGTCGCGTGGACTTGGGATTAGAAAGGGAAGCTGTACCCTCATTGAGTTTTGTCGTAAAGGGTGCAAATGACCGCTTCATCTCGGCGACAGCGTCAGGATCGATTCCCCGTGACAGATCATCAAGAAAGCCCCGTGCTTCCTTGATGAGATATCGAGAGTTTTGGTCGTCAATTACGACGTGAGGCGCAATTAGATATCCGTCATCTGCCTTCTGGCCGCTGGTCTCCAGCTCCTCATTCGATAGGTAGCGATAGCGAAGCTCCGTGGCTTCATCTAGATTCGCCGTCGTGTGCAGCCGAAAGTGATTCAGTCCGTCTTCTACGGCTCGCCTAGCCAATCGGACAAGATGCGCAGAGTCGTTCAGTGCGCTTCTCCAGTCGTTTGCTTCCCCTGCCTGGACCAGCGTCGTGGCCAACCCATATCGTGGGTATGGATGGTCAAAAAAGAAGACGGGATCGGTCGACGCGTCCATCGTCGGTATGGGGTCTTTCATAAGTTCAGTTCCTCCAGCCGGGCCTCCACCCAGCCATCGTTACTGCCGAGATAAAGCGGGGCGGCCGGATCCTCTAGCGCCTCAGCAATCGTGTCGGCGAGCATTGCCGTCGTGCGTATTCGATAGCGGTACGGCTTGTCCGGGACCACGTATTCTCGCTTCGTGGGGCTCACATAGTAATAGGGGAAGAACGGCTTCAGCTCATTTTGGCGGACTTTGACATCGTTCGGTAGCCTGCCAAGCAGTTCCGAAGGATCGGAAACACTGGCCTCGCTCTTTTTCGTGACGAAGGACGCTGGACTATCATCGTCTTTCAACCGGTTATAGAGCGCTTCGATGCGGTAGTCATTCGTCCGACTCCCACCCTCGAAGTCGTCTTTACGATGTACGTGCCGCGCCCAGAGATCGTCGAAGTGGGTCGTTTCCGGCAGAATCTTAGTGTCGAACTCCAGGTGATACTGGAGCAGACTCATGAACCCGGAGACAGATTCTGCGTCCTTATCACCCGAAATCCATGACTCCTTCTTTAGGGGGTGGCCGCGCCCGAGTCCATCTTTCGCTGCTTGACGTAGTTGCTTGAGCAGGTCACTTCTAATATCCTCCGGAAAGTGCCAGCCCAGGGCATTTTCGAGGAGACCATACAGCATGGCCTCGGTCGGTGCCGGTTGGCTCCGGTAGTATGTACCAGGTTGGGCTGTCGACATTGAGAGCGGCGTGAGCGCCTCGACCACGAGTAGCGCTGTTGTATCCAGTTCGGGCGGTTCCAGAAAGAATGACAGGTCAATGTTGTTCATAATCTCATCGATTCATTGGATGATTTCGGTCTTTCTCCCACCGCGCCGGATTTAGTTCGATGTACCGTCGGATGCGGTGCTATTCCTGTTCGTTGCTCATGATGTGACCGTGGTAACTGCGTTGCCACACCGAAGCGCCCGATGTCCCAAGCCGCTGGTTAGCGCAGCGCGCCGAAGCCGCTGCCGGTTAGCTCGCCCACACCCACGGTCCACGCGAAGCGGACGGCCTCGGGCGTACCCGTGACGACGACGGGGCACTCGCTGCCCTTGTGGGCGATGCCCTTGATGTGCGCTAGCTTGCTGCGAGCACCCGTATAGGTCCGGTCGAACTGCACCGTCGCCTCCTGATGCTGATCTGTAAATCCGGCCTGCCGCAGCTTCCACCGCAAGACACGCGTCAGGGCTGCGTCGGCGCCGTCATCGTCCCAGAGCAGGTACTCCTTGCTACCGTCCTCTCGCTCGCGCCGCGCAATCACCGGGCCGTCCACCAGGAACCGGTAGCAGCCGCTGAACTGAGGCGTAGCCTGCTCCTGTGCCTCGAAGACACGCATCCCCGCGAAGACCGTCGGATCACACAGAATGCCATCCAGCAGCGCCTTCGCCGCCTCCGGATCGTGAAAGCTAACCCGCCAGCCAGCACCACGCGGGAAGGTCAGGTGCCCGTTCTGCGCCGTCGCGCCTTCCAGCCAGCCGAAGCTATAGAGGCTCGTGCCGTCGTGGAGGCGGTTCTCGCCCAGCCACTTGTGCAGCGCGCCGGTCAGATGGTGCAGGTGGTCGAAGGGCACCGGCTCGGTGTTGCCGGTCAATTTCAGATTGAGTCGCATACGTTCTCGTCGATTGATCAGTCGCTGTCCATCGTGCTGTTGGTTCCCCGTGACAGGGTCGTGTCTCCCTCATAGAGTGCGGCCATGCGCCGCGCTTCCCGGGCGATGCGGTGCCGCAAGACCGGCGGGCTGATGACCTCCGCCTCGCCGCCGTAGCTGAGCACCCACCGTGCTACGTCGCCCACCCCCGTCACCTGCATCCGCACGTCCAGCGTCCCGTCCGGGCGCCGCGACATCACCTGCGTCTCGTGCCACCGCTCCTCGGCGATCCATCGCGCCTGATACGCCGAGAAGCGCACGTGCACCGCGTAGGTCCGGTCACCCCGGTGCATCCCGAAGGCTGGCCCCAGATAGTCGTCCAGGTCGAAGTCCGACGGGATGGCAAAGACCTCCTTCTCCAGGCTGGCCTCCTCGATCCGGTCGATCCGGAAGTCGCGCATGCCCTCGCGCAGGCGACAGTAAGCCAGCACATACCAGCGGCCCTGGTAGGAGAGGATGGAGTACGGCTCGGCGCACCGCTCGGTCGCCTCGCCGCGGTGGTTGGCGAAGTAGCGCATCCGTACGACGCGCTGGTCACGCACGGCCTGCTCCAGGAGCCCGACGTGGCGCAGCGGCACGTGCGGCTGCGGGCCGGGATCGAAGCGGATCATGCGGGTCAGCGCATCCGGCTCGACGTGGATCTCCTCCGGGAGGTGGCGGGCCAGACGTTCCGTGACGCTTTGGAGCAATCCCGCGTGTCTCGTGTCGCCCCAGGCCTCCAGTGCGAAGCGGGCCACGAGGAAGGCAGCCAGGTCCGTCTGCTCCAGCGCGACGAGCGGCAGGTTGGCGAAGTCCCCCTCCAGGACATAAGTGTGCTGCTCCTGGTCGTAGGTGATGGGCACGCCGATCTGACGCAGGTACTCGATGTCGCTGTAAATGGTGCGGCGGGAGACCTCGAAGCGCTCAGCGGCCCGACGTGTGGTGAGGGGGCGCCCGGACCGCAGCCATTGGAGGAGCTGCTGGAGGCGCCAGAGTTGGGGGCCGGTGGGGGTACGTGCCGAAGATGCCACGAGGGCGGGATAGTCGATGTCAGGGGCGTGCGTGACCAGTATACGGTGGGGGGTCAGCAGAAGAGCTTCACCCTACTAGACACATGTGCTTCGAAAACATAACGTTTCACGATTGCTTAACAATAGTGCTGTCTCTACACCTGCGCAGATTGATCGCGACCAGCCTCATAGGAACCTGCCTCGCCGATCACGAACTACTGAAGTGGCATCTTGTGGCTGCAAACTACAAACGCCCACCGCCGAGAGAGCTACGTAGCGGTGGGCGCAAGCAGCGCCCGGGTCATCGCAGGCCCCCACTGGCTCGCCGGGCGCAGTGCCCATGGCGCCAACCCTGAGCAGACGCCGCGGACGAGGATGTCACTCTCACGCCCTAATCGGCAACTTCGTCTCCATCGTCCTTCTCAGCCGGAGGCCGATACAGGCTTTCCTCGATGGCCGGTGGGAGGGGGAGGCCCCGCCGACTCCATCTGGAGGCAAGCATCGTATGTGCATGATTGATAGAAAAGACTACCTAAGTCATTGTTTTATAACGGGATAACTTGCGATTAATTACGACAAGTGATATATTTATTGTTAAGTCACGTCGTCATGAAAATGATGACATCTAACCATCACCACGCATCGACTGTGTACAAAACTACGCACAGTCCACAATCACGAAAGCCCAACCTCGACGCAAAATCGCCGAAATTGGGCTACATGGGGCGTTATCGCGGTGCCGAACGAACCTGCGACCCACTGATTAAAAGTCAGTTGCTCTGCCAACTGAGCTACGGGGTCCGGTCACGCATCGCCGCGCGAGAAGGACAACAAAGATAGACGCGGGGCGGTTCCTGCGCAAGCAAGAAGCCCTTGAAGTCTCTGTGAGGGCGCTCTGAGGGCTTCTACGCCCAGTAGAAGGCTGCGCCGCCGGATCGAGTATACGTCCGACGGGGCTCGTTGTCCACTTTGCTGCTGTAGACTGACCTGTCCGCTCGTCTCACTTGAGTCTCGAGCACCCCACCAATCGCATGTGCCGCTGTCCTTCCCGGCAACTTCGCGTGTAGGTATGTCCATGAGATACCTACACATCGGCATTCCGACGACTGAGCCGCGCCAGGGGCGAGGTCTACCTCGAACATCTCCAGATGTATGTGAGCGGTTACGGCGAGACTCCTTATGGGATCGAGTGGATCCGCTTCGAGGAGGACGCGCCCTATCCAGACCTGGTCAAGACGGTCCCGCACGTAGCCTTCGAGGTCGACGATCTGGAGGCCGCCCTTGAAGGGGAGTCCATCCTCATCTCGCCCAACAGCCCGAGCCCGGGCGTCCAGGTGGCGTTCATTGAGGTGGATGGGGCGTCTGTAGAACTCATGCAGATCGGCTGCACCGAGGCGGAGGAAGGGCTATGAGCAACATCCTGGGGCGAGGTTCTTATCAGATCTGCACCGGCGTGGGGGATCTCGGCGGGTAGCGCAGTTCGAGTTTCCCTCGGCCGGCAGTTCACGTCGGCCGATGCGTGGGTGACTCTACCTGCGAGCCTATCCTGTGCTGGGGCATGATCCAGCCGTAGAGTACGGGGAGGACGAGCAGGGTGGAGGCCAGCGCGGTGAAGAGCCCCCCCACGACGACGGCCGCCAGCGGCCGCTGCACCTCAGCGCCGAGGCCCGTGGCGAAGAGCAGCGGCAGGAGTCCCAGGAGCGTCGTCGCACCCGTCATCAGGATCGGTCGGAGCCGCAACATGGCGCCTTCCCGCACCGCATCCCACAGCGAAAGGCCTTGCATGCGCAGCTCGTTGATGAAGGAGATCATCACGATGCCGTTCTGCACGGCGATGCCCAGGAGCGCGATGAAGCCCACCGTGCCGGGCACGCTCATGTAGAGCCCCGCAGCCCACAGCATGACGACCCCGCCCACGAGCGAGAGCGGGATGTTCAGGAGCACGAGCACGGCCTGCCGCACCGAGCTGAAGGTCATAAAGAGCAGGACGAAGATGAGCGCCAGCGTAATCGGGACGATGAGCGTGAGCCGGCGCTGGGCGCGCTGCTGGTTCTCGAACTGGCCGCCCCAGTCCACGTAGTAGCCCGCCGGAAAGTCCACCTCGCGGGCGATGGATGCCTGCGCCGCTGCCACGAAGGAGCCGATGTCGCGCCCCGTCACGTTGGCCTCGACCGTAAACCGCCGCTTGCTTTCCTCACGGCTGACCTGGGCGGGCCCCTGCTCGATCTCCACGTCGGCCACGTCGCCCAGACGGACGATCTGCCCTGTGGGGGTGGCAAGGCGAAGGTTGCGGATAGCCTGCGGGGTGTCGCGGTAAGGCTTCTGGTAGCGCGCCACGACGGCAAAGCGGCGATCGCCCTCCAGCACCTCCGTGGCCTCAGCACCACCGACGGCCGTCTGGATGGCCTGCTGGATGGCGCCTACCGACAGTCCGTAGCGGGCTGCCGCACCGCGTCGGATGCGGATCTGGAGGTAGCCGAGGCCCGTCGTCTGCTCGGCCTTGACGTCGGTAGCACCGTCGACAGAGCGCACGACGCTAGCGACCTCGTCGCCCAGGCGGGCGAGCACGTCCATGTCCGGCCCGTAGATTTTGGCCGCGACCTGGCTCTTGACCCCGCTAATGAGTTCGTCCACGCGCAGGGCGATCGGCTGGCTGAAGCTCAGGCTGATGCCGGGAATCTGTTCGAGGCGCTCGCGCAAGGCATTCACGAGCGCCTCCTTCGAGTCGTACCGCCACGTGTCCCGCGGAGCCAGCGAGACGATCACATCGGAGATTTCCGGCCCCATCGGGTCGGTCGCCACTTCCGGGCGGCCGGTCTTGGAGACGACCTCCGTCACCTCGGGGAAGGCGATGAGCGTCCGCTCGACCTCGCCGGTGATGCGCAGGCTCGCGTCGATCGACACCGAGGGCTGCCGGAAGACCTGCACGGCGATAGATCCTTCCTCCAGCCGGGGGACGAACTCCGTGCCCAGCAGCTGAAAGAGGGCGAGGCCGCCGACGACCGCTGCGCCTGCCAGGCCGATCGTCAGGGACCGTCGGCGCAGGGCGCTGTCCAGGAGCGGCGCATACACCCGCCGCGTGAGACGCACCAGCCTGTTGGACCCCGCCGAGGCAGCGTCGTCCGGGGGCTCGTCGCCCGTGGCACCCGGACGCCGCGGCCGCTTCAGCAGGTAGGTGCAGAGGGCCGGGGCCATCGTGAGGGCCAGGAAGAGGGCCGCGACGAGAGCGAAGCTGATGGTAAAGGCCAGGGGCCTGAACATGCGCCCTTCGAGGTCCTGCAGCGTGAAGAGCGGCAGGAAGACCGCGATGACGACGCCGACCGCGAAGGCGATGGGCCGTCCCACCTCCTGGCCGGCCTGCAAGACGATGCCGCCGATCGGCTCGTCCGGGTATTCCTGGCGGAGCCGGTACGCGTTTTCCACCATGACGATGGCGCCGTCGACGAGCATGCCCAGGCCGATGGCCAGGCCGCCGAGCGACATCAGGTTGGCGCTGAAGCCGAACTGGTCCATCAGGATGAACGTGATGAGCGCCGTCATGGGCAGTACGAGGCTCACGATGAGCGCCGAGCGCCGGTCGCCCAGGAAGGCGATGAGGACGATGATGACCAAAAGGGCCCCGATGAGCAGGCTCGTGGTCACCGTGCCGACGGCAGCTCGCGTCAGCTCGGTCCGGTCGTAAAAGACATCCACCTCCACACCTTCGGGCAGGGCCGTCCGCAGCGTCTCCAGCTTCGTCTCTACCCCAGCGACGACCTGGTCGGCGTTGGCCCCTTTGAGCATGAGGACGACGCCCACGACCGTCTCGCCCTCGCCGTTGGCGGTGGCGCCGCCGAAGCGGACCGCTGGCTGCCGCTCGACGCGGGCTACGTCGCCCACGAGGACGGGCGTCCCGGCCCGGCTCGTGATGACGCTCCGCTCCAGATCGCCCACAACATCCGCATCCGCCCCCAGCAGGCCCAGCCCGCGTACGAGGAACTGCTCATCGCGGCGCTCGATGTACTGGCCGCCGACGTTCTGATTGCTCTCGGCCAGCGCCCGATATACCTCTTCCAGCGTGACATCGTAGTTGACGAGCGCGTTCGGGTCGATGAGCACCTGGTACTGCTTGACGTAGCCGCCCAGCGAGTTGACTTCGATCACGCCGGGCACCGTGCGTAGCTCTGGGACGAGAAGCCAGTCCTGCAGCTCGCGCAGCTCCATGTTCGTGTACGAATGCGCATCGCCCGGCACGTCGCGCAGGGTGTACTGGTAGATCTCACTCAGGCCCGTCGTGAGCGGCCCCAGGTTCGGTTCGACCCCCGCGGGCAGGTTCTCGCGCACCTCGCTCAGCCGCTCGAAGACGAGCTGGCGCGCGAAGTAGATGTCGACGTCGTCCTCGAAGACGATGGTGACGACGCTGAGGCCGAACTGGCTGAGGGAACGGTTCTCGACGACGTCCGGCAGGCTCGCCATGGCCACCTCCACCGGGTACGTCACCAGTTTCTCGACCTCGACGGGCGACATGCCCGGCACCTTGGTCATGACCTGGACCTGGTTGTTGGTCACGTCGGGGAAGGCGTCGATGGGCACCTGGCGCAGGCTGTATGCGCCCCAGCCCGCCAGGGCGACCATGAGCAGCACGACGAGCAACCGCTGCTCCACGGCGAAGGTGATGAGTCGGTGTATCATGAGATCGAGACGATCCGAAGGAGAAAGAGAGGGCTGCAGGTGAAAGGAGGCGTCGCGGGCGGCGTCAGTGAGCGTGTCCGGCCTCCACGCCGCTCATGGCGCTGTGGATCTGGAAGGCGCCCGTCGTCACCACCCGCGTGCCGACCGGCAGCTCGGGCACGGCGACGTAGCCCGCCGCGTCGGCGGGCGCGCCGACGTTCACCCGGCGGAAGGTGGAGTCGTTCTCGGCCACGATGACGTAGGAGCGCGCGCCGTCGGTCATGACGGCATCCACCGGCAGCGCGGGCTGCACCTCGCTGGCCGTCACGACGTCGACCGTGGCGTACATCCCGGGCTTGAGCACTTCGCCCTCGTTGGGCAGTTGGATGCGCACCGTCGCGACGCGCCGCTCCTGGTCCACGTGGGGAAGGATCTGCCGGACGGTGCCCCCGTATGCGCGATCCGCGCTCGCGGCCGCACGGACCTGGACGCCCAGGCCTTCGTGCAGCTGCGGCAGGTCCCGCTCGTAGACGTCGGCCTCGACCCAGATGGGCGCCAGGTCAGCCAGATGGAAGAGCACCTGGCCCGGTGCCACGGGGCCGCCCTGCGTGGCCGTGCGTTCGAGGATGAGGCCGTTCGTCGGGGCGCGGAGGTACACGCCCGGGGCCTCGCGCGCGCCGGTGGCGAGGTCTTCCACTTCCTCCGGGGCGAGGCCGATGGCGCGGAGGTGCTGGCGGGCGGCGTCGTAGGCCGTCTGCGCTTCGATGAGGTTCTTTTCGATCCCCACGCCGCGCTCGGCGAGGCGCTGCTGCCGCTCCAGGTCGGCACGCGTGTGGCGCAGCTCGGCGATCAGGTCGCCCAGCTCCGGGCCAGTCACGAGCGCCAGCGGTTGTCCCTGCTGGACCCGGTCGCCTTCGTTGGCGAGCACCTCCTCGATGCGGCCTGCCAGCAGGGACGTCACCATCGCTTCCTGGTCGGGGACCGGCACCACGCGCCCCGGAAACACCTGCGCGGCGCCGACAGGCCGTTCTTGCACCTCGATGGTTTCGAGGTCCAGCGACGCGAGCGAGGCCGACGCGAGGGTGATCTCGCTCCGCTCCGCTCCGTGTTCGTCATGCCCGTGCTCGTCCGAATCGTGCGCATCGGCTGCGGCGTGCTCGTCGGGGCCGTGCGCGTCCGGTGCGTCGGTGCCCGAGCCGCAGCCCGTGAGCAGCAAGCCGAGCACGAGCAGGCCCGCGAAGACACGTGCGGCAGAGAGTGGGGAAATCTGGATAGGGAGGATCATTGTCGTAGGTCTCGTGGCATCAAACCGTCGTATCGTCATGGGGACAGCGCCTCGCTAATCGAATGGGGAGGGATCCTGGGGGCCGACGCCGAGGGCGCGTTCCAGCGCGAACCGGCTGTAGGTGTACTCCGCGAGCAGCTCGATCCGGAGCAAGCGGGCCGTCTTCGTCGCCTCCACCGCATCGAGGAGGCCGACGAGGTCGATCTCGCCTTCCTCGTAGACGAAGAGCGCGTCGTCCAGCAGCCCCTCGGAGCCCGCCAGGATGTCCTGGGCGACGCGGTCGAGACGGGTCTGGTAGCTTACCAGGCGCTCGTAGGCGTCGTGCACGTCCAGCTCGACGCGCCGCCGGGCCTGTTCGGCCTCGTAGCGGGCCGCGACGGTGGCGGCGCGTGCCGCGCGGACCTGCGGCTGCCGCTGGTGGAAGACGGGGAGCCCCACCTGGAGGACCACCGTGAAGCCCGGTGCGACGAATCCGGGTTGCCTCTCGTCCCGGTAGCCGGCCGTGACGGCCAGGTCCGGCAGGCGGGCGTAGCGCTCGGCGCGCAGCACCTGCTCACGGGCGCGGGTCTCGGCCGCTGCCGCCGCCAGCAGCCCGCGCCGCGCCAGCGCCTGCTCGACGAGGGCGTCGTAGTCGAGCGCGAGGGGCTCGTACGCGAGCGAGTCGGTCAGGACGAGCAGGACTTCTTCGGCCTCGTGGTGCCCGGCGTGCGAGCGCGGCGACAGGAAGTAGGCGAGTTCGATGAGCGCGTCCCGGTGGTCCTTCTTCGCTGCCTCCAGCTCGTCCTCGTAGGTGGCCAGCGCTACGCGCAGGCGAGCCTGCTCGAAGGGGCTGATGTCGCCTTCCTGAAAGCGGATCTCGCCGATCTCGACGGCGCGGCGCATGGCTGCCGTTACGGTCCCCAGCACATCAAGCTGTCGTCCTGCGACGAGACCGGTGGCATACCGTGTGCGCAGTTCGGCGTAGAGGGCGGCCGCCTCTTCTTCATAACGCGCATACGCCGCTGCTGCTCGCTTCTTCGCGGCGCTCCTCCGGTTCCCGTGTTCACCGGGATAGCGTAGCGGCTGCTCTAGCGCCAGCGTGTTCTCGCTGCCGATGCCGCCACCCGGTGGGCTCGTCTGGTTGCGCTGAAACACCAGCGACGGGTTGGGCCAGAGGGCGGGAATGCGGGCTTCGTGCTCCTCTTGCTCGGCACGTGCACGCGCCCCCAGCAGATCGGGGTTGTTCTCCAGAAAGATGCGCTGCGCGGCGTCGAAGGAAAGCTGGCGGGGCAAATCGAAGGTCTGAGCGCGTGCCGGAAGGGCTAAGAGACTGGCAAGCAGCGGCACTAGCAGGAGGATGTTCCTCCTCGGGTGGAAGTACAGAACGTGAGCCATGAAGCCGAGAACAGGCTGGAATGATCGATCCGGGAAACGACGGGGGCTGCGCAAGAGGGGAGAGCGTACCAATCCATTGCACGGGGCCCCTGGAGGGGTACAGAGAAGCGGAAGGGGCGCTATCGCCGTGCGGGTGCTTTGCGGCGACGAATGACTACGCCCCCAAGCAGATAGCCCGTACGGACGGTTTTGCTTCTGGTGGAACCGCACGGGCCGAGCCCGGCAAGAGCGGCCTCGGCCCTGCTCATGCGCCCAGGATCAGACGAGAGGAACGTGCCCGGGCGGCGAGAGAAAGGGGGTGGGCGGCGAGGTCTGTACTTCAGGCACTACCGAGATGGGAATGATAGCTGCCTGGAGGGATGGACCTGCGCTGGTAGAGACGAAGACCAGGTGACACAGACATTCCGGATGCTCTTCCGAGCGCTGATGCGGGCCGTCGTCGTGGCCAGGTGCGAGATAGTCGGTGCTCGTTCCCCTTTCGCTGAGCAGCAATACGTCCGTCGGCGCCTCAGGGAGATCAGACTCATGGACCTCGCAGCAGAGGCCCATGTCGAGCGACTGCGCGACCACGATGACGAGCACCAGGGTGGCGACGAAGGCGGTATAGCGGCGCAGCCTATTCATAGCGCACGCACCTCGCGCGCCTGAGCACAGATGCTCTCGACGAACCGGCGGACGTGCGGCCCGGCGAGGTCGTGATAGACGATACGGCCCTCTCTTCGGCTGACGACGAGCTGCAGGTCCTTGAGGAGCCGGAGCTGGTGACTCACGGCCGAGTCGCTCACGCCCAGGACCAGGGCGAGGTCGCACGTGCAGAGTGGGCCTTCCAGGAGCGCCGAGACGAGGCGGAGCCGGGTGAGGTCGCCGAGGGCGCTGAGGAGCGACGCGCAGTCCTGCAGCTCAGGGTGATGGGCGGCCACGCGGGCTCGTGCCGTGGCATCAGGGTCGTTGCACCGCGTCTCGCACGCGACGTCCTCGGTGATACGTCCTGTCTCCGTATCGGAAGATGAAGCCAGCATGGGCACGGTGATGTTTGAGCAGTCGTTCAAATGTATGATACAGCAATCCACCCAGTGTCGCAATGGAGGTTCCCAAGTTTACGCAAGCTGCACGGCGGGGAACACCCTGCCGACGGGGCAGCATCCCATGACGACCGGCTCCACCGGCATGGGTCAGGCATTACTAAGTGGAGACGGATAAGAACGTTTGCGCAGCGTCCGTCACGGTGTCGCTTGCGTCCTCTCCTTCCACGAAGGGTACGTGTTAAGCGGGCCCGCACGGTTGT
>JAAAOL010000186.1 GCA_009908885.1 Bacteroidota bacterium
GCATCTCCTCGTAGAACGCCTCTGCCCGCTCCTGCATTTCTTCCGGCGGGTATTCCTCGAAGTCGAGCGGAATGGGATCGTGCGAGGTGGCCATGGGGAGCAGTGTCGGAGACCGTACGTGCAACGTGAAGGGGACATCGGGGAATCACGTGTCGATGCGTCCTGGGTGGTACAACCTGCACGGCGGCGTGCTCCTCGGCGGAGCACAGCCCGACGCTCGCACACGCTGAAACCAAAAAAGGCGAGAGGGCGCGACGACTACGCTCCTCTCGCCTGTGATATCTGATCTCATTCAGAGTCTTGCGCGATCTCGGACCTACTCCATCGCGAAGGTGCGACCGTAGATGAAGTCGAACGAAAACGCCTTCCGGTCGCTGCGCGTCTCGATGTACTTGGCCACCTTCTCCAGGCGCTTCGGCAGCTGCATGATCTTCTCCTGGGCTTTGCGTCCGGCGTCGTTCAGCCCCTCCAGCACCTCGATGTTCCAGAAGTCGATGGCTTCCTCCACGATCTTCTTGTAGTCCCACGGCCCGTAGATGTCCGCTCGGCGGACCACGTCGGCCATCTCGCGGAAGTTGGGCATGCTCACCCCCGGCATCTCGATGCTGGGCAGGATGGTGCGGGCCGACTGGAGCGCCCGGTTCGGGTCGATCTCCAGGATGGCTTTGAAGACCTTGCGGTAGAAGTTGAAGTGCTTGGCTTCGTCCGCGGCGACGTTCATCAGGATGCCCTTGAGCACCGGCTCCTCGCCACCGACGTGCTTGGCCGTGCCCTGGTGCGAGAACTGGGTAGCCCGCTCCTGCAAGGTGGTGTAGACGAAGACGCGGTACGGGTCCTTGTCCCACTCCGGCTGAAAGCCTTCCTCCTGGTAGGCGTATTGCATCATCTCTACCTCCCGCATGCGGAAGAGACGGGCTTCGCGGGCGTAATCGTGCAGGATGATGCCGTGGCGGTCCTCTTCGGCCGTCCACATGAAGTTCCATTTGCGCCAGACGCTCTCGTCGCCCAGATACTTGGAGAGCAGGCGGTGGAAGTGGGGCAGCCCTTCTTCGGTGAGCAGCCCGAGCACGAGCGCCACACGGGCCGAGTCCGACACGCTGCGCGCCCGGTCGCGGAGCTTACTGAGCACGCGCTCGTCGTCGCCGTCGTTCTTTTCGTCGGCAGGCAGGAAGTCGCTGGAGAACCAGAGGCGCCGCTTGTTGAGGTGCTCGTCCATGAGCTCCTGGACCGTCGGCTCGACCGCCTCCAGCACCTCGGCTTTCGCCAGGTTCTCGTAATGCTGATTTTTCTCTACGGGCGTAATGACGTCCATCGGAGTGGGAATCCATGTGGGAAGAATAGAGCATTCGTCATACAGACGGAATCGTGTTCGATTAGTTCATCATACCTCGATAAATCGTGATAATCATTCAGCCTGCTCCATGCGGCACCGCACCAGGCGCGTCGCGCGCAGCCTCAGTATCCGAGGGCGACGTCTTCGCCGCGGGGATCTGCGCCCCCCTCATAGATGCGCGTGCCGTCGGCATCGTACTGCACTCGGATGCCATCGGCCCGGCCCCACGGTCCGCGTTCGTTGAGCGTCCACCCGCGCGCTCGCAGCGAGTCGGCCACCGCGGGGGTCAGCGCGTCCGGCTCGTGCCGCAGGTCGTCCGGCTTCCACTGGTGGTGCACGCGCGGCGCGGCGACGGCGGCCTGCATGTTCATCCCGTGGTCGATCACGTTCTGAATCACCTGAAAGACGGTCGTGATGATGGTGGCCCCGCCCGGCGTGCCGATGACGAGAAAGAGCCGCCCCTCTGGGTCCTCGACGATGGTGGGCGACATAGACGAGAGCATGCGCTTTTCGGGTTCGATGGCGTTGGCCTCCGAGCCGACGAGCCCGTACATGTTGGGCACGCCCGGCTTCACGCTGAAGTCGTCCATCTCGTTGTTGAGAAAGAAGCCCGCCCCGTCCACCACGACCTTCGAGCCGTACGCGCCGTTGATGGTCGTCGTCACGCTGACGGCCTGGCCGGCGCTGTCGACGACGGAGTAGTGGGTCGTCTCCATCGTTTCGAGGGCCAGCGGATCGCCGTGGCTGACGCTGTCGGTGGGCGTCACGCGGTCGGGCTCGAAGGTGGCCATGCGCTGTCGCATATACGCCGGATGCGTGAGCGCGTCGACGGGCACGTCCACGAAGTCGGCGTCGCCCAGCCACTCGGCACGGTCGGCATAGACGCGGCGCTCGGCTTCGCCCATGAGGTGGATCGTCGCGTCCGTCAGGAATCCCATCTCAGCGATGTCGTACGGTGCGATGGCGTTGAGGAGTTGGACGACCGCCACCCCGCCCGAGGACGGCGGCCCCATCGACAGGATGCGGTGGCCCCGGTAACGACCCGTGATGGGCGGGCGCTCCACGGCCTCGTACGCCTGCAGGTCCTCGTGCGAGATGAGCCCCCCGCCCCGCTCCATCTCAGCGACGATCAGGTCGGCGGTGGCGCCCCGGTAGAATCCGGCGCGGCCCTCGTCACGGATCCGGCGCAGCACCTCCGCCAGGTCCGGCTGCCGGAACCGATCCCCTCCGGCGTACCGGGTGCTGTCCGGCCTGGTGAAGTAGCGGGCGGTGCCGGAGAAGTCGAGAAACGTCTCGCGTTGCGCGTTGAAGCGGTCGGCCTGCCGATCGGAGAGCAAAAATCCGTCCTCCGCGAGGCGGATGGCGGGCGCCATGACCGTGTCCAGCGGCAAGGATCCGTAGCGCGAATGGGCCAGGAGCAATCCCGCGGGCGAGCCGGGCACTCCGGAGGCCAGATGTCCGCGGCGGCTGCGCTCCGGCACAGCGTTGCCGCGGGCATCCAGGTACATGTCGCGCGTGGCGGCCCGGGGCGCCTTCTCCCGATAGTCGATGGTCGTCGCCGTGCCGTCGGGCTGGCGCAGCACCAGGAAGCCGCCGCCGCCCAGGTTGCCCGCGATGGGATAGGTCACCGCCAGTGCGAAGCCGGTAGCCACCGCCGCGTCGATGGCGTTGCCGCCGCGCTGAAGCATGGTGAGCCCCGCCTGCGACGCCGCACTATCGGCGGAGACGACCATGCCGCGCTGGGCCGTCATCGGCGAGGGAGCCGGCGCCTCGCGCTGCGAAGACGGACCGATACATCCCACCACGCCGGTGATGATCAGCAGTAGGACGGCAGTAAGCGGACGCTGCAACGCAACCATAACAGAGAGAACGGGTGGGGAGCGAGCAAATGGAGAACGCCACAAGGTAGGCCCCAGTCGCAGGGAGCACAAGCTGTCTTCCGGGCCCTCACGAAAACAGAGAAGGGCACGCAGATTATCACTATGTGAAATATCGATGCGAGTGCACGCGATAGTTGCACATATATGCTGCTTTGCTGTTATATATCAATGCTAAATGTCGTTTTAACATGTTATCCCCACCAACCCACCATGAGACATCGCATTGATCAGGCGATCAAGGCGATGACGTTAGGAGTAGGCGTCGTCGGCCTGTTGATTTTCGTTCTCTTCCAGCTGCTCTAGCCAGCAGTCAGCTACTCTGTCCCTGCGCCAGCCGCAGAATCCCGTTACGAAGCGCACAGCGACCCGGTCGGTCGTTGTGCGTTTTTCGTTCACAGCAACACCGGAGCGGGTCGCGTGTCCACTGTAGTACCAGCTTCGCTTGCGCGAATTGGGGTGGACGCAGGAATGCGACACCGCGCTCACACGTCCAGCAATCCCACCGTCAATCGTCCATACACCCGCGAGCCGCAATGTGCGGACGCCCCCCCCGTCATCCCGTGGTTTTTTCCAAACGGTACCAGGCCCGCAGGATGCGAACGGATCGGTGTCCTATCGAGGCGACACGTTGTCGGAAAATGACACGATTGCATACCGGGCGGAACCAACCGGCCCTCCCGATACGTCTTAAAGCACTTGTGTGCCTGGCGTGATCGCGCCTCAGGGACCCATGTCCCGGGTCGACCCGACGTTGGCACGGATCTGGTGCATCGTATTGCATGACGCTCGGACGCGCTCCCCGTCCGCTCGACACTGTAGCCATCTCCCACTCAACAACCTTCGAATGACCGTGAAACGCACGAGGCGAACACCTATCGTCATGACCTTCCTTTCGCGTGCCTTATTCCTGCTGCTCGTGGCGGGACTGACGGCGACGACCGTACAGGCCCAGGAAGCGTACAAGAAGAGCTTCAACTCCGCGCTCGAAACGGCCAAGGCCGGCCAGGCCGCTCTTAAGTCGGGCGACAACGGCTCCGCGCTCCAGAACTTTACGGCCTCCTACAAGCAATTCATCGAGGTGGCCCCGCAGGCGCAGCAGGCCGGCGACGGCGACGTAGCCCAGAAGTCCAACTACCTCGCCGCCCAGCTGGCCTACAAGGCCGGCCTGATCGCGACGAAGCAGAACAATGCTGATGCTGCGCTCAACCACTTCGAGGCGGGCATCCAGGCCTATCCCGACTTCATGAAGAACTACCTCGGACGGGCGTCTGCACTCAAGAAAGCCGGTCAGATGGAGGCTGCGATGAATGCGTTCGCTGAGGTGATGGAAAAGGCCGAGGCCGCCAACGACCGCAAGTCGTTGCGGACCGCCGAGAGCGCCATCCGGGACAACTACCTCTACCTCGCCTCCTCGACGCTGACCCAAGGCGGCTCCCGTCCGTCGCGTTCGGCCGCGCAGAAAGCCATCGGCTACCTGGAGAAGCTGGATGAGCGGCTGGGCCATGACGCCGACTCGTACTACTACATGGCCGTCGCGCACGAGGCGATGGGCAATATGAACGAGGCGATGGAATTCGCCGACCTCGCGCTGGCCGAGGATCCGAGCCGCAGTGACGCGGCCCGCATCCACCTGATCGTCGGCGAGATGCACATGCAGCAGGGCAACATGTCCGAAGCGCGTGCGCATCTGGAGCAGGCTCGCTACGGCGATGCCCGGGCCCGCGCCGAGGCCCTGCTGGAGCAGGTCGGCACGCAGTAACCAATCCCGCCTGTACGTCAGAAGCCCGCGTTCCACCAGGGAGCGCGGGCTTCCGTCGTTTTGGAACCCTCGGGCGAACGAGGCGTCAGGCACCGCAGCCTACACGGCGCTCTTGCGGCCCAGGTAGATGAGAACGATCAGCAGCACGGCCGGGACGATGATGCTGGCCATCACCATCCATTCCAGTCCTGTGGGCGCCGAGGAAATTCCCTGTAGTAGAACGGGTGTCATCACTGATGCCTCCTGGTGTCTATCGAGTTGGTGTCTATCGAGGCCGGGACGGGCGCGGCGGGCCAGATCCTCCGACCCTTCGCTGCTCTGATGTACGTCGCTGCTGCAACCCAGGTTCTTCCCGCCCCCCTTCACGCAACATCACGCTGACTGCCCCGGCCTATGCCGATCCGCGCTCTGACCATCGACTTCTGGAACACGATCGTCGTGGCCCGCACCGGCGGGGAGCGGCGGCAGCAGCAGCGCTTCGAGCAGTTGCGGCGCGTCGTCCAGCAGCATCGGCCCGACGCCTCCGACGACCTCATCACCGACGCGTATCGCACGGCCGTCGACCGCTTCGATCATTCCTGGCGGGAACAGCAACACACGCCCCGGACGAGCGATCTGGTAGCTGTCATCTGGGAAACGCTCGGCTTCGACGTGGAGGACGCTGTGCACCGAGAGACGGTGCGCGTCTTCGAGGAAGGGCTCTTGCACGGATCGCCCGACTTCGCCGAGGGCCTGGAAGACGCCCTCGCCTGGGCCGCCGGGCGCTACCCCCTCGGCATCATCTCCGACACGATGTTCTCCCCGGGCCGCGTCATCCGGCAGCTGCTGGACGCACGCGGCGTGCGGCAGCATTTCCAGTCGTTCGTCTTCTCGGACGAGACCGGCTTCTCGAAACCAGACGTACGCGCCTTCGAGCAGGCCGCCCAGGGGCTCGGCGTCGCCCCGTCGGAGCTGGCTCACATCGGCGACCTGCGGCGGACCGACGTCGCTGGCGCCCGCACCGCCGACGCCGGGGCCATCCTGTTCACGGGCGTCCGCACCGACGACGACCCGGCCCCCGAGCCCGACGTGATCCTGTCCTGCTGGCGCGATCTTCCGGACGTGCTGGCGCGGTTGGGATAACTTTTCCTCTCCTTGCACTCTGCTTTAGCCTCGCATGTCCACCTCTCAAATTGCCGACTCCGCTCGTATCGGGCCTGACACCACCCTCGGCCACTTCTGCGTCATCGGCGAGAATGTCGAGATTGGCGCGGAGTGCCAGATCGGCCATCACGTCGTCATTCACGACGGCACCGTCCTCGGCGACCAGGTGCGGATCGACGATCACACGACCATCGGCAAGCAGCCGATGCGCGCGGCCAACAGCGCCGTGACGCAGGATGAGCGCCAGCCGCCCGCGCAGGTCGGCGACCGCTGCCTGATCGGCGCGAGCGTGGTGCTCTACGCGGGCTGCACGCTGGGCCAGAAGGTGCTCGTGGCCGACCTCGCCACCGTGCGCGAGGAGGTCACCGTGGGCGCCTTCACCATCATCGGGCGCGGCGTGGCGGTGGAAAACCAGTGCACCATCGGGCGCTACTGCAAGCTGGAGACGAACGCCTACCTGACGGCCTACTCGACGCTGGAGGATCGCGTCTTCGTGGCCCCTGGCGTGCTGACGAGCAACGACAATTACCTGGGCCGTACCGAGGAGCGCTTCGATCACTTCGACGGCGTGACGGTGCGACGCGGCGGGCGCCTGGGCGTGGGGGCCGTCCTGCTGCCGGGCAAGACGGTGGGGTCGGATGCGGTGGTCGCTGCCGGGGCCGTCCTCACCCACGACGCCGAGGACGAGACGATCTATGCCGGCGTCCCGGCCCGCCCCTTCCGCGCGGTGCCCGACGAGCAACTGCTGGACCGCCAGGGCTGGGACGACTAGCACCGCCGCTGGGAGCGAAAATCTCGCTAATCCTGCGCCTCGGTTGAATACTCGCCGGGTGGTGCGTGTATTGGAGGCGTGCGTGGAGCCCGCCAGAACGACGCTCTGCGCGCCCATCGACATTCGCTCCTTCGACAATCGACGTGCGGTCTCATGGATATCCAGATGGTCGACCTCCACGGCCAGTATCTCGCCATCAAGGACGAGGTCGACGCCGCCATCCAAGAGGTGCTCGACTCGACGCGCTTTATCAAGGGGCCGGTCGTCGGCCAGTTCGAGTGTGACCTCGCCGGGTACCTCGACGGCACCTATGCGCTCGGCGTGGGCAACGGCACGGACGCCCTCCAGCTCGCCTTCATGGCGGCGGGCATCGAGCCGGGCGATGAGGTCATCTCCCCCGCCTTTACCTTCATCGCCACCGCCGAGGCCGCCGCCCTGCTGGGCGCTGCGCCGGTCTTCGCGGACATCGATCCGCAGACATACAACATCGATCCCGCGCAGATCGAGGCCCTCATCACGCCGCGCACCAAGGCCATCGTGCCGGTCCATCTCTTCGGCCAACCCGCCGACATGGACCCGATCATGGAGATCGCCGAGCGGCACGGGCTGACGGTGATCGAGGACGCCGCGCAGGCCGTCGGCGCGCGCTACGAGGGGCGTAAGGTGGGCTTCCTCGGGCACATGGGCACCCTCTCGTTCTTCCCGTCGAAGAACCTGGGCGCCTTCGGCGACGGCGGCGCAGTCCTGACCGACGACGCCGACCTGTTCGAACAGGTCAAGATGATGGCCAACCACGGCGCGCGCAAGAAATACTACAACGAGGTCGTCGGCGTCAACAGTCGCCTCGACGCGCTGCAGGCGGCCATCCTGGGCGTCAAGCTGCGCCACCTGGACGACTACGCCGAGGCCCGCCGCGCTGCCGCCGACCGCTACGACGCCCTCCTCGCCGACGCGGACGCGATCACGACGCCGCATCGCGACCCGGACAGCTACCACGTCTTCCACCAGTACACGATCCGCGTCGCCCCCGAGGTGGGCCGCGACGCGCTGCAGGCGCACCTGAAGGCCGAGGGCATCCCGCACGCCGTCTACTACCCGACCGCGCTCCACCGGCTACCCGTCTTCACCGACATGCCGGGCGCCCGCCACGGCGAGATGACCGCCACCGAGCAGGCCTGCGACGAAGTGCTCTCGCTCCCGATGCACACGGAATTGACCGCCGCCCAGCAGGAACGCGTCGCCGAGGCCGTCCTCGACTTCGTCAACCACCGCGTGCGCGCTGGCGTATAGGCGTCTACGGGAGGCATCGACGAAGCGACGTGGCAATCCTTGCCCGCGTCAGCGCTCATGCCGATCTCGTCGATTCCACGTCGTATCGTCCATTCTTCGTTTCTTCGACTCCTCGCTCCATGCCCAACCCCATCGGAATCGGACAGGTCGGCATCGGTTACTGGGGCAAGAACCTGCTCCGCAACTTCCAGGCGCTGCCCGACGCCGAGGTCGTGATGGCGTGCGATCAGAACGCCGACGTGCTGGACCGTGTGGCCCGGCAGTATCCGACGCTCGCCACGACGAGTCGGTACGAGGACCTGCTGGAAAGTGCTGCGGTCGACGCCGTGGTGATCGCCACCGAGACGCCGCAACACTTCGCGATGGCCGAGCAGGCGCTGGGCGCGGGCAAGCACGTCTTCGTCGAGAAGCCGATGGCACAGACGGTGCAAGAAGCCGAGCGGCTGGTGGCGTTGGCCGAAGACCACGACCGCCGCCTGATGGTGGGGCACCTGCTGCTCTATCATCCCGCCTTCCGCTACGTCGAAAATCTGATCCGCGACGGCACGCTGGGCGACGTGCACTACCTCTACAGCATGCGCGTCAACCTGGGCATCATCCGGCAGCGCGAGAACGCCCTCGAAAGCCTCGCGCCGCACGACCTGTCCATCGCCCTCCAGTTCATCGACGCCGCCCCGGTGGCCGTCTCCGCGCAGGGCCAGGCCTACCTCCAGCCCGACGTCGAGGACGTGGCGTTTGCGACGGTCTACTTCGACGACGGCGCCCTCGCCCACCTCCACACCAGCTGGCTGGACCCGCACAAGATCCGCAAGGTGACCGTCGTGGGTAGCCAGCAGATGGCCGTGATCGACGACGTGGCCTCGAACGAGAAGGTACGGCTCTACGACAAAGGCGTAGACGTGCAGCCCGGCGAGATGCGCTATGCCGACTACGCCGAGGCGATGACCGTGCGCACGGGCGACATCCACATCCCCCGCATCGACATGCAGGAGCCACTGCGGGTGGAATGTCAGCACTTTTTGGACTGCATCCGCTCGGGCACGACGCCTCGCTCGGACGGACGCAACGGACTGGCCGTCGTCAAGCTGCTAGACGCCGCACAGCGCTCGCTCGCCCGGAACGGATCGACCGTCGAGCTGGCCTGACGGACGCGGATGTTTTCGGGCCGATCATGTCCTATCTTGGCGGGCGCATCATCCGTCCGCCCCACCTCTCGTGCCGCATGCGTACTCGCTGCTTCCTCTGCCTGGCCTGCCTCGGCGTGCTCCTGCTGACCGGTCGCTCGCCGGTCCATGCCCAGCAGGAAGGGGTCCTCTTCGTGAACAGTCCGGTGCATCACTTCCTGGAGCGGCAGTACGCCCTCGGCCACCTGCCGGACGCAACCCTCAGCCACCGCCCCCTCTCGGCCTACGAGGCCCAGCGCTACCTCGACTCGCTGGCCCTCGCACCGGATGCGCTCACCCGCGTCGACCGCCAGCTGCTGGCCCGCTATCGCGGCACGGCCCCCGGCCCCGGCGTGCAAACGGCCCGCCGCCTCGTGCCCTTTGCCTACCGCAACGGGCGCAACGTCATCAGCGTCTCTACGGACGACTACGGCTTCGAGATCGACCCGCTGCTGTATCTCAGCTACGGCCAGGCGCAGCAGACCGAAATCGGGGACCGCGACGCCACGGTGCCCACCTGGCAGAACACGCGTGGCGTCCGCGCCGCCGGGCACATCGGCAAATACGTCTTCTTCGAGGCGCGCCTGGAGGAAAATCAGCAGCGTCCCGTCCAGCCCGCATTCGCCATCAACACCGCCCCGCGCATCGGCAACACCAAGTTCGACGGCGAGGTGTACGACTACTTCATCGCGACGGGCGTCGTCGGGGTGCGCTCGAAATATTTCGAGGCCCGCTTCGGCAAGACGCGCAACCACTGGGGCCACGGTGAGGGCAGCCTCGCGCTATCCAACTTCCCCACGGTCTACGATCAGTTGCAGCTGCGCACCACGGTCTGGCGCTTTCAGTACACGAACCTGTTCATCGGCCGCGCCCTGCCGACCCGCGCCTCGGCCAGTAGCTTCGTGCCGCGCCTCTATGGGGCGATGCATCGCCTGGAGATCGCCCTGCCGGGCCGCGTGCGGCTGGAGTTGTACGAGTCGGTCATGTTCGCCTCGTCCGACTCGACCGGACGCCGCGATGACGGCTTCGAAATCTCGTACATGAACCCGGTCATCTTCCTGCGCGCCGCCGACGCCGAGCGAGGCAGCCCGGATAATGTGCTCCTTGGCACTGGGCTGTCCTGGATTCCCTATCCCGGCATTCAGGTCTACACCCAGTTCATGATCGACGAGCTCCGGTTCGAGGAGATCGGCAACCAGTGGTGGGGCAACAAGTGGGGCTGGCTGGCCGGGCTGTACCTGGTGGACCTGCCACTGCCGAACCTGTCGGCGCGCGTCGAGTTTGCGCGGCTGCGGCCCTACTTCTACGCGCACCGCACCGCAAATACGGCGTACGTGCACTACCGCGACCTGCTGGGCCATCCGGTCGGCCCGAATGCCATCGACTGGGCGTTCTTTCTGGACTATCAGCCCGTCGAGCGCGTCCGCGCTGCGCTCAACGTGGCGTACACCCGGCGCGGGCGCAACCCCGAGGGCGAGAACGTCGGCGGCGACCCGCTGCTGCCGACCACCACCCGCGCCGCTGACCGGGATGTGGCGATCTTGCAGGGCATCCGGCAGACGCAGTGGCTGGTGGAAGGACACGTCGGAGTCGAACTGCTGCCGGAGCTGTACGTAAGCGCCGCCCTGGCGCTGGAGTCGGTCGATGACGAAGAGACCGGGCTGGACCGCTACGTGGCGCCGATGCTGATGCTGCGCTGGGGCCTGCCCTTCCAGAGTCTTCGCTACTGAGGCCGTGCTTCGTGATGCGGAGTGCGAAAATCAGAGCCGGTAGTCCGAACGCTTCCACGCCCCCTCTTCCACACGCTCACACTCCTAACCGCCCATACGCACCTCCCGAGCATGCGCACCGAATTTCGCCAGGACCCGGTGACGGGCCGCTGGGTCATCGTCGCCCCGGACCGGAGCAGCCGCCCGAACCGCGTCGAGCGCGAATCCCCCGGGAAGGCGACGGTCACAGACTCGCCGTTCGCGCCCGGTAACGAGGACCAGATTCCGCCCATCATCCTGGAGCTGCCGAGCCGCAACGGGCTCCCCTGGCAGACGCGCGTCATCCCGAACAAGTATCCCGCCCTGACGCCCGACGCCAACACCGTCTCTACCGGCGACGGCTTCTACCGCGCCCAGCCCGGACGGGGCCGCCACGAAGTCGTCATCGAGCACCCCGACCCGGCGCAGGATCTCGCGACGATGGCCGAGACGGAGGTGGCTGCCGTCATCGAGACGTATCTGCGGCGCCATCGCGCCTTGCAGCAGACCGAAGGCGGCCTGATTCCGTTCATCTTCCGCAATCATGGCGCCCAGGCCGGGGCCTCGCTGCCGCATCCGCACTCGCAGATCGTCGCCCTGCCCGAGGCGCCGCCGTCCATGCGACACCGCGAGGCGATGGCGCATCGGCATTACACGGACGAGGGCCAGTGCATCTACTGCACCATCCTGGAACGCGAACGGCAGGCGGGCCTGCGCGTCGTGGAGGACCGCGGTGGGTTTCTCACCTTCGTGCCTTACGCCGCCGAGGTGCCGTTCGAGATGTGGATCGTCCCGACGCACCACGCGGCGGACTTCGGCACGCTGCTGGACGCCCGGCAAACCGACCTCGCCGCCACGCTGCAACGCGCCCTGCGACGCCTCCGCGATGGGCTGGGCAACCCCGCCTACAACTACGCCCTCCACTCGGCCTCGACGCCGGACGACGACACGCCGCACCTGCACTGGTACCTGCGCATCGTCCCGCGACGCACCGTGCCCGGCGGCTTCGAGTGGGGCGCGGGCGTCGCTATCAACCCGTCCAGCCCGGAGGACGATGCGGCCTTTCTGCGCGAGCAGTCGGTGGACGCCTGAGTTCCCGTCGCCGCTACCGCTGCCAGAACGCGGGAACGAACAGGATGAGCACGGTGAAGATCTCCAGCCGCCCGGCCATCATCAGGATCGAGAGCACCCATTTGCCCACGAGTGGGACGTGGGCGTAGTTCTCTGTGGGGCCGAACGTGCCGAAAGCCGGGCCGATGTTGCCCACCGACGAGATCGTCGCTCCGAAGGCGCTGAGCAGGTCGAGCCCGATGAAGCTCATCACCGCCGTCCCGAGCGCGACGAGGCCGAAGTAGAGCGCGAAGAACGAGAGCACGTTGCGCATCACCGCGTCCGGTACCACCTCGGCGTTGAGGCGCACCGGCATGAGCGCCTGCGGATGG
>JAAAOL010000103.1 GCA_009908885.1 Bacteroidota bacterium
GTATGACGTGTAGGTTGATGGCGAATTCCACGTCGGGACCGTGTCCCCGGCACCGCGCCGCCCGCCCGACACCACCGCTTCCCCTCCGAAACCCCGAAGGCGGGTTGTCCCGTTTAGCACGTGCCGCTGCCCGACTCACGGACCCCACGTTCCTCATGGAAATAGGCTCTCTCGGATGGTATGCCCTGCTTCTGGCCGCGGGCATCCTCACCGGCATGATCATCGGCTGGATCCGCCGCAACCGCCGCTCCTGAACGTGCCCACGCGTGGGGCTCATGTCGCACGGCGGCCGGGAACCAATCGGCGCACGTCGGGTTGAGGCGCGCATTCAGATCGCCCCCCGTTCCCCCGCCGTCCTGGCACCACCCAGGGAGCCCTCTCCCGGAGCGTACAGCATGGAAACCGCCGACTTCTCCTCCACCGAACGCAGCACCCGCGAGCGCCCTACCGTCACGAAAGACAAGTGGATCACGCACGTCGTGCGGAAGCTCGAAAAAGGATACATTCTGATCGTCGCCAACGACCGCCGCTCGGCCAACTTTTACAAGGCAGGCAGCGGGTATGAGATGTGCTCGTACCAGGCCGCCGTCCAGATGGTGCGCGACGGCTCCGTCGTCAAGACGCGCGATCATTACCTGGGCACAGCCTATGCGCTGGCGCCCCACATGATCGCTACGCCCCCCGCTCGCCCGAGACCGGCCGCGCCCGAGGACGCCCCGACGCTACTCGACGCGCTACTCTCCGACGAGGCCGGAGACGACATCGAAGGCGACGTCGCCACGGCCGAGGCCTAGTGCACCATCCAGCCATCTCTTGGTCAGTCCGTGCGTCGCTGGCGGCGCCGGCCGGCGTTCCCGGATCTCGCCGTAGCTACGGCTACGCCTCGATCCGGCGCCTTGGCAGTCACCACCAGCGCCACCCGTCTTTGACCAGAAGACCGCTAGAAGGTGCACTAGGCGTCGCTGGCGGAGGACGATTCCGACCGCTCGCTCGGGAACCACACCGTGAACGTGCTCCCGCGCCCCTGCTCGCTCTCCACCTCGATCCGCCCGTCGAGCGCATCGACCAGGCGACTCGTGATGGCCAGCCCCAGCCCGGAGCCGCCGTGCTGGCGCGCCAGCCCTTCGGATTCCTGCTGAAACTCCTCGAAGAGATGCGGCCGGAAAGACTCGCTGATGCCGATGCCGGTGTCCTTCACGGCCACCCCGGCGCAGTCGTCCCCCATCACCACCTCGACGGAGATGCCGCCCTCGTCGGTAAACTTGAGCGCGTTGGAGATCAGGTTGCCCAGAATCCGCAAGACGGCCCCGCGATCCAGGTGGAGCGTCAGCGGGTCGTCGTGCAGGCGCACCTCGTAGTCGAGCCCGCGCCGCTCCGCCTGCGACCGGTAGAGCGCCGCCGCCTCTTCGACGATGTGGTTCAGGTCCAGCGGCTTGAGTTCGAGGTCGAGTTCGCCGGATTCGAGCCGGGAGAAGTCGAGCACGGAGTTGAGCGTGTCCATCAGGCGAACGCCGCTCATGTGGATGAGCCTGGCGAACTCGCGGTGCTCGCTCGGCACCTCCTCTCGCAGCACCTCCGCGAAGCCGAGGATGGCGGTGAGGGGCGTGCGGATCTCGTGGCTGATGTTGTTGACGATGGTATTCTTGATACGCGCCATCGCCTCGGCCTCCTCCTTGGCCTCTACGAGGCCGCGCTCGTAGGCCTTCCGCTCGGTGATGTCGCGCATGTTGATGACGAGCCCGCCCACGCTGGCGTCGTCGAGCAGGTTGGTCGCCAGCGCCTCCACGTCGACCCAGTGCCCATCGGCGTGGCGCACGCGCAAATCGATGGGATGCGTGGCGCCGGGCTGATCGAGCGAGGCCGCGAAGGCGTCGTAGACCCGCTTGCGGTCGTCCGGGTGGATGAAGATGGCCGTGTGCTCATCTGCCAGCTCGTCCGGGGGATAGCCGAAGACGTGCTCCACCGACGGGCTGACGTAGCGAAGGCGCCCTGCTGCGTCCACCACGGTGATGGTATCCGACGAGTTCTGGACCAGCTTGCGGAACCGCTCCTCACTCTGGGCCAGCGCCTGGCTCATGTGGACCCGCTCGGTGATGTCCTGGACGATGGAGACCACCTCGATCACCTCGCCGCGGGCGTTGACGACCGGCGTGTTGTACCACGAGCAGGTGATCACCGTCCCGTCCTTCCTGACGTTCTCATTGACGTTGCGCGTGCCTCCTTTCTTATGGACCAGGGCCTGCCACACCTCGTCCACCTCGCCGCGCACGTGTTCGGGCACGATGAGGGTCGTGCCGCGCTCGCCCAGGGCTTCATCGCGGCTGTAGCCGAAGATGCGCTCTGCCGCCGGATTCCACGCCGTCACCCGGAAGTCCAGGTCCCACTCCACGATGGCCACCGGCGCCTGCTGGACGAACAGCGAGATGCGTTCGCGAGAGGCGCGCAGGGCCCGCTCGGCGAGGGTGTGGTCCGTCACGTCGCGGCCGTGTGAGATGACGAAGTGGACCTCGCCGTCTTCCGCCACGATGGGCGCGATGATGCGGCGAATGTATTTGATCTGGTTGTGCGCCATCGGGATCTCCTCGCGGTACTCGATGACGCGCTGCTGCGCGATGGCTTCCTGAATGCGGTTGTAGCGCTCCCAGCCCACGCTCATCCGCAGGCCGCGCCGCCGGAAGTGCTCGACGGGCGTCTTACCCAGCAGCCAGTGCCGCAGCGACGGGTCGGGCGCGGCGGCTTCGTTGAGGTACAGATAGCGCCCCTCCCGGTCCAGCACGGCCAGCGTGCCCGGCATGTGCTGCAGCACCTGGGCGTAGAAGGCCTCCAGGTGCTTGAGCTGGGCCCGCGCCTCCTCCCGCACCGTCACGTCGGTGCTGGCCACGATGCAGCCCTGGATCTCGCCGTCGTCGCGCAGCGGATAGAGCCGCGCCTGCATGTGGCACTGCTGCCCCTCCTGGACGTGGAACGCCAGCGCCACGTCGTGCATCGTCTCGCCCTCATAGACCTGATCGATGAGCGCCTGCATCGCCTCAGGCCCCGGATCCGCGATGAACGCCGTGCAGCGGACGTCCTCCTCCTGCGGATCGGTCGCCAGGAGCCTCGCCAGCGCCTGGTTCCAGAGCAGCAGCCGCCCCGACCGGTCGGTCACGAAGATCGGGTTCGGCGAAGTGTCTACGATTTGCTGATACCAGGACACAGAACGGACGAGGTCAACACGTGCCGCGGAATGAATCACGTCAATACAGCTCTTGCTCGTGCAGCGGGGCCGTCGGGGCGCCGCCGCACGCCGTGGTCGATAGTAGCGCGGGTGAGGTCATCCGGACGTGCAGGTCCGCAGGTCGCCGCCTGGTGAACCTGCCCGGGAAGGAATTCCCGCTCCCCTCGGTCCTGATCTATACGGTGCGCACGATGGGTCTGGGTGGACGACATCTCCCTGTGGAGGAAGATGGAACGCTTGTTTAAGATAAGCAATTCGTTAAGCCAAACAAAAGCTAACTGCGCTTCTAAGCGTCGGAGACCTCTGCAAAGCCTACTGCTCGACCAGCGCCCGCTCTTCGTCCTCGTCCAGCTCCCCGGCCAGGAAGGCCTCGATCTGATCGCGCTTCTGGTGGGCGTCGTCCCAGCCGAGTTCGATGAGGCGCGTGATGTAGTCCTGGTTGAAAAGGAGCATGCTGAGCCAGTCCGGGCTCTCCGTCTCGTCCGTCCCGAGCCCGCGCGTGAGCAGGCCCAGCGCCCCGTCGATCTGGAGCGGGTAGTGCGCCGCCATCCGCCCCAGATCTTCGGACGGACGCAGCACCAGGAGCTGAATGGGGCGGAAGCCGTTGCGCTTGTGGCGCGGCAGGTTCCGCACGAGGCGGTTGATCTGCTCCAGGGTGCGGGCGTCCTGATCCAGCACGTCGAGGAAGATGGCGTTGGTCAAGATGCCCATGATCTGCGCGGCGGGCGGATAGCCGACGGTCGCCGGGGCGTCGGCCTCGGCGCGGGAGCGCGGATAGCGGGTGGAGATGGCGAGGATGCGGTCCGCTCCCAGGTGGATGGACGGTGAGAGCGGCGCCGTCAGCCGGATGCCGCCGTCGCCGTACCACCCGTCGCCGATGTTGACGGCGGGAAAGAGCAGCGGCAGCGCGGACGACGCGAGGATGTGGTTGACGGTGAGGCGCGTCGAGACGCTGCGGCGGTTGGGCCGCTCCCAGCCGGTGATGTCGCACCCCTCCACCCAGGTTACCGTCTGGCCGGTGGCGTAGTTGGTCGTCAGCAGCGCGCAGGCCTTGAGCCACCCCTGCTCCAGGTTCTTGCGGATGCCGACGAGTTCGCTCTCGCGCGTCTCGAATGTGCGGTGCAGGTAGTCCCGCAACGGCTCCGGGTCCAGCAGGCCCTGTCGGGCGCCGGCAATCACCTCGTCCTCGTCGCGCCAGGGCTGCCCGATGACCCGCCGTACGAGCGACAGGCTGGACTCCGGCTCGAAGACGTCGCGGTCGCAGAGGTGCCGCCAGTGTTGGACCAGGTCGCTGGCGGCCGCGCGGAAGGTGCCGGTGTGGCTCGCCAGTTGCGCGATGTTGATGGCGCCCGCCGAGACGCCCTGCATGATCGAAAACCGCGTCTCGGGAAAGGCCTGGGCGATGTACTGGAGGACCCCGCTCTGATAGGCCGACCGCGCCCCACCGCCGCTCAGGACCAGCGCCTGGTCGGGCGGCGTCTCCGGGCGTCCGTTCGCGAAGGCCTGTCGGAAGAGTTGCTTGAGGGCGTCGAGCACGGCGTGGATGAGAGGGTGGAAGGGCTTCCAGACGGTCGGGGCGGAAGGAACTCGGTCCGAGGAACGTCCATCCTTCGATACGACCTGACTGCACGCGAGGTCCGCATTCCGTATTCTGTACGTGCTTCGTCCCTCGCCGAGGTTTCATCGCCCGCCCATGCCTGCCGACGCCGACGCTCCCCGCCGGTCCGACCCCGTCGTCTTCGCCCTCGCCCTCGACCGGATGGAGGGCGTCGGGCGGGTGACGGCGGGCCGGTTGCTGAATGCCTTTGCCCACTACGAGGACCTGCGCCGGTACCCGCGCGAGCAGGTGCTGGCCCGCATCCAGGGTGCCCCGAACGGCGAGCGGCTCGTCGGACGCCTGTTCGACGAGGCCACGATGCAGCCGCACTTCGAGGCCGCCGAGGCGCAGCGCGACCGCCTTGCCGAGCAGCGGGTCGTGGTGCTGGCTCCCGGCCACCCGGACTGGCCGGACGGACTCGATGCCCTGCCGCTCAACCGGCGTCCCTTTCTCCTTTACACGTACGGCCACCGCGACGCGCTCCACCGCCCCCGCGTGGCCCTCTTTGCCCCGGCCAAGCTGCGGACGGATCCGTTCGAGCAGGCCCAGGACCTGGTGCGCCACCTGCTCGACCAGGACATCGTTCCGGCGACCGGCGCGGCACATGGGTTCGACGTGGTCGTCCACAAGCTGAGCGCGACCGGCGCGACGCCCAGGCCCTCGCTGCTCGTGGCCGCCTGTGGCATGGCTAAACTGCCGCCGCCGCTCCGTCCCATCGTCAGCGCCGCCGTCCGGGCGGGCGGGCTCTTCTGCTCGCCCTTCCCGATGCAGCACGGCCCCTTCGACCACGACGACACCGAGCGCGCCCTGGTCCTGGCGGCCCTCGCAGACGCCTGCGTCTTCTTCGACCCGACGCCCGACACGCCGGAGATGCAGGCGCTGACGTGGGCCCTGGAGGCCGAGCGCCCGACTTTCGGCGTGCCTGCGCCCGAACATGCGCTCCCCGAAGCCGTTCATCCGCTCCGCTCAGCCGTAGATACCGACTGGGTCGTGGCGGCGGTACAGCCCGCGTGAGACCACATCCAGTTGAAGGATGTGGGTGTGGAGGTTTGGACGTGCGAAGGTGGGGAGAGAACCCGTCCAACCGTCCACACCTCCACGCGCCGCGGCGCCCGTGCCCCAGCCCGCTGCTCTTCATCCTTCGCCCATCTCCTGCCCCACCCGCCCGCCTGTGCCCGCCATCCCCGACCACGTGCTGTTCGTCTTCCTCGACGGCGTCGGCCTCGGGGCGGCGACGGCGGACAACCCGTTCGCCACGCTCGACCTGCCCGGCTTCGCCGCGCTGACGCAGGGGCACTCCTGGACGCGCGCCGCTCCAACCATCGACACCGAACAGCTCGTCGTCCGCCCGCTGGATGCGACGCTGGGCGTGGACGGCCTGCCCCAGAGCGGCACCGGACAGGCAACGCTCTTTACCGGCCGCAACGGGGCCCAGCTCGCCGGTCGGCACTATGGCCCCTTCCCCCACTCCAAGACGCGCCCGGCCCTCGCCCAGCACAGCATCTTCCGGCAGGTGCAACAGCGCTTTCCGGACGCTCCAGAGCCGACGGCCTTCGCCAACGCGTACCCAGATCGCTTCTTTCGCTACGCCGCCCGCCGCGACCGCTGGACCGTCACCACGCGCTGCTGCCTCGACGCCGACGTCCGCATCCGCACCGCCGAGGACATGGACCAGGGACACGCACTTCCCGCCGACCTCACGGCGGAAGGCTGGCGCCGCTTCGATGACACCGTGCCCCTGATCACCGAAGCGGAGGCCGCCCGGCGGCTCGCGCAGATCGCCCGGCAGCATCGCTTCACGCTGTTCGAGTATTTCCTGACCGACAAGGCGGGCCACAGCCGCGACGCGGACCGCGCCGCCCGCGTCCTCACCGCGCTCGACCGCTTCTTCTCCGCGCTCCGGCCCGGCCTCGCCGACGACCTGCTCCTCATCGTCACGAGCGATCACGGCAACCTGGAAGACCTGTCCCGCAAGACGCACACGCGCAACCCCGTGCCGCTCGTCGCCCGCGGCCCCGGGGCTCCGGCCTTCACCGACGCCGCCTCGATTCAGGACGTCACGCCGGGCATCGTCCGCGCCCTCGCCTGACGCCGCGTCCGCTATGCCGCCGGGAGGCGCACGACGGCCTCGGTGCCTTCACCGGGCGTGCTGTCGATGCTCACCGAGCCGCCGTAGAGCGTGGCGATGCGCAGGGCGATGCCGAGCCCGAGGCCGATGCCGTCTTCCTGGTAGATGCCCGCGACGGACCGGTTGAAGGCGTCCACCCGCTCCACCTGTTCCGGCGTCATGCCGCGCCCGTCGTCGCGGATCTTCAGGATGAAGGTGCCCTCCCGCACCGCGGCAGTGACTCGCACGGGCGACCCCGGCGACGAATACTTGAAGGCGTTGTCCAGCAGCTCTTCGATGAGCTTGACGAGGTAATACCGCTGGATCGTGACGGCCCCGTCCTGGACGTTCAACTGGAGATCGTCGCGGCGACCGTAGTGCTCGGCTTTCTTGCGCGCCTCCCCCTCGATGAGCGGCTTGAGCGAGCGGGACCGCGCCTCGCGGAGTTGCTGGGCGAGCTGCTCGTCGGCGGCGATGACCTGCAGGTGATTGTACATCAGGAAGTTGTCGAACATGCGCTCCAGGCGGTTGCCGGCCTGATGCAACTTCTCCCCGAGGTCCTCGATCTGGGCGGGCGTGAGCGCGGCGGCCTGGCTGCGCAGCTCTTCGCCCACGTTCATCATCGCAAAGAGGGGCTGGCGGATCGTGGCGGGCAGCTTGGTGCTGATCGAGCTCCGCAGCTCGTCCAGCCGCGTGTCCATCTCCTCCTGCACCGCCTTCTGCTTCTCGAACCGCGCCTCGACGGCGGCCAGCAGTTCTTCCACCTGAAACGGCTTCGAGAGGTAGTCGTCCGCGCCTAGCTCCATCCCGTGGCGCATGCTCTGCTTGCTGGCGTGGCCCGTCATCAGGATGAACGGGATGGTTGCCGTGTCGGCTTGCTCGCGGATGGCCGCCAGCGCCTCGTAACCGTCCATCTCCTCCATCATGATGTCGGAGATGATGAGGTCCGGCTTGTAGTCCTGCGCCACCTTGATGCCGGCAGAGCCGCTGGCCGCGCCCATGGCTTCGTACCCGGCGCGGCGCAGCGTCTTCATGATGACGTTGAGCGACAGCTTGTCGTCTTCGATGACCAGTATTTTCTTCATGACGTTGAGGGAGACTCAGTGACGATGGGACGGGGGGGCGACGCGTCCGAAGCGTCCTCGGGCAGCCCGTTGGTGCTGCCGTCGAGCAGGCGTTCCAGGGCCATCAGCAGGCGACGGGTGGTGTACGGTTTCGGAAGGAAGGTGCGTACGCCCGCCTTGACCAGGTCGCGCAGCACCTCATGGCTCATGTTGCCGCTGGAGGCCAGGATCGGCAGCGTGTGGTCGATGCGGCGCACCTCGCGGATGAGCTGCAGGCCGCCCATCTTGGGCATGACCATGTCCGTGATGATGGCGCGCACGTCCTGGCCGTGCATGCGGACGAGCTGCAGCGCCTCCTCACCGCTCCGCGCCGTGACCACCTCGTAGCCGTGCTTGACGAGCATCGCGCGGGTGACGACCAGGATGTCTTTCTCGTCGTCGATCAGCAGGATCAGTTCACCGCGCCCCTCCGGGAGCGGCTGGTCGCCCGGATCCTCGACGACGTCTTCCTCGACCTCCGCCTGCGGGAAGAGCACGGTGAAGGTCGCTCCGTTGCCTTCCTCGCTCTCGACGTCGATGTACCCCTCGTGGCTCGTGACGATGCTGTGCACGGTGGAGAGGCCCAGCCCGGTCCCCTTCGTGGGCTGCTTGGTGGTAAAGAACGGCTCGAAGATGTTGTCCTGCACGTTCGCCGGAATGCCGCGCCCGGTGTCGGAGATGGTGATAGCGACGTAGGGCCCCGGCTCGGCCCCGAGGCGCACGCGGGCTTCGTCCTTGGTCAGCTCGACGTTCTCGGCGCTGATGCTGAGGAAGCCGCCGTCGGTCATGGCGTCGCGCGCATTGACGCTCAGGTTCATGAGCACCTGTTCGAGCTGGGTCACGTCGGCCTCGATGGGATTCAGGTCCTGCGCGATCGACGTGCGGATGCGGATGGTGCGCGGGAAGGTCTCACGGATGAGCCGTTCCACGTCCTTGATGACGTACTTCGGCTGGATGACCTTCCGCTCGCCCTCGGCGCCGCGGGCGAAGGTGAGCACCTGCCGGATGATATCGGCCCCGCGCTGGGCGCTCTGCGTGATGGTGTCGAGCAGGTCCTGCGAGGCCTCGTCGGTGTGCTCCTGCTTCAGCAGGCCGCTCGCCATGGAGATCGGGTTCAGGACGTTGTTGAGGTCGTGCGCGATGCCGCTGGCCAGCGTCCCGATGCTCTCCAGGCGCTGGGAGCGCAGGAGCTGCTTCTCCAGCTTCTTCTTCTCCGTGACGTCCGTGTTGACGACCAGCACGGCGTTGGGCGTCCCGTCATTTCCGTGGACCAGCGTCCACCGGCTCTCGACCACGATCTCCTCTCCGTTGCAGTCCAAGGGGCGCAACTCGCCATTCCACCGGCCCTGGCGCATCGTCCGCTGAAAGGCCCGCGCGGGCAGGGAGTCGTCCTCCCGAAACAGCACCTCGTCGATCTTGCGCCCGGCCAGCTGCTCGTCGGACCAGCCGTAGAGGCGCTCGGCGCCCCGGTTCCAGTACAGCAGATAGCCTTCGAGGCTCTGCACGTAGATGGCATCCTGCGCTTCCTCCAGCAGGGCGGCCTTGGCCTGCCCCTCAGCATGGCGCTGCTTCTCCGCCGTAATGTCGCGCTGCAGCCAGACCCAGAAGACGAGACGCTCGTCGGCGTCGAAGATGGGCGTGACGGAGCAGCGCGCCCAGTACGCCGTCTCGTCGTCGTGCTTCAGCAGCAGGTCGACCTCCGCCGCCTCTTCCTGCGCGAAGGCCTGGCGGACGGCATGGAGGGCGGCATCGTTGATGTCGCTGTCGGCCATCTCGTGGATGGGGTGGCCGATGGTATCCTCGATGGAGCGCCCCGTCATCCGGTGGAACGCGTCGTTGGCGTACAGGATGCGGCGGCCGTCGTCGTCGGACGACTGGGGTTCGAGGAGCAGGATGGCTTCGTTGACCTGCCGGATGGCGGCCTCCAGCATCCAGAGGCGCCGCTCCATCCACCGCAGGTCCGACAGGTCGCGGAACGACACCAGCGCGACGCCCTGGTCTTCGTACTGGATGGGGACGGCCCGCAGCTCCACGTCGATGACGTCCCCGTCGATGGACAGCAGCTTTTCCTCGAACCAGGCTGTCCCCTCACGGTCCTCGGTGACTTGCTTCAGGCTACGCGCCACGCTGGCGCGATGGTTCGGGTGGATAAAGTCGTACACGCTCCGCCCGACGAACTCGCCTGACGCCTCGCCCCCCAGCATCTGGGCGCCCGCCGCGTTGATCCGGAGCCACCGTCCGTCACTCACCAGCCCCAGCCCGTGGGAGGCCATCGCCAGCACTTCGTTGAAGCGCTCTTCGCTCTCCTGCAGCGACCGCTCGATCTTGCCGAGCCACGGATGCCGCTGGTAGAGCACGAGGACCATCACGAGGGCGACGCTGACCGAGGCCAGCCCGACCCAGTCGCCCGAGGTGGCCTCCAGCGTCAGCGCCTCCATATCGGGATGGGACAGGAGGGCGAAGAACCGCTCCGAGGCCAGCAGCGCCACCAGCAGCGCCAGCACCGTCGTGTACCACGCCCGGCTGAACCGTACGAGCACAAGCATCCCGCTGAGGGCCCACAGGCCCAGAAAGAGCGAGAGAACGATGATGACGTTCATGGGGACGAGGGCCGGTGACGACGGGGCGCAATACCAAACGAGGCCTCACCGCACGGAGGGGGAAACTGCCGATCACGGCGTGCTACTGCATCCCCTGTTATCGGTGTAGCGTCCCCGATGCTTTAGGTCCCTCTTAAGAATTTTGTGCACACCCGGACGATGTGTTGGCAAGGCTGGGGGTGCAGGAGAATGGGTGTCGGCGCGGGCGAGCGGACATGCAGAGGTGGGCGCCATGATCCGCGATTCCCCGACAGGATGGCGAGGCGAGCATTGGGGCATGAACCGCGTGGAGGGCTATCCGCCAGTCACGCACTACGCACCACGCAACACCATTCCACCCGCGCAGACCTCGCTGAGCGGAAATGGGACCGTAGTCCAGCCCGGCACGCCGCCGCCGGAGGAGCTACCGCGTCCCGGCCGTCATCGCATCGGCCTCGGCTTCGGTGGATACCTGCCGCCCCGTCGTCAGCTCCAGCACGAGGCGGTCCGCGTCGTAGACGTCGTCGAGCGCTTCGAGGATGCCGCGCGCATCGACGGAGACCGCCCGCGCCACCCGGTCGGTGTACAGATACTGGTTCGGTAGCGCCTCGATGTTGCTGTCGAAGATGAGGCCGACGAGTTCGAGGTCTTCGTTCAGCAGCGGCGAGCCCGAGTTGCCGCCCGTGATGTCGTTCGTCGTGACGAGGTTGAGCGGCGTGGATCGGTCGAAGGTGTCGGGCGAGTTCAGCCACCGGTCCGGCAGGTCCCAGGCGGAGTCGTCGCCGTAGGCGTAGTAGTGGTTGAAGAGGCCGAAGAAGGTGGTAAAGGCCGGGGCGCGGGTGCCGTTGAAGGTGTAGCCCTGCACCACGCCGTCGGCCAGGCGGGGCGAGAAGGAGGCGTCCGGCGGCACCGACGGCCCGTAGACGGCGAAGCGGACGCGGGCGAGGCGGGCGTTCAGATTGTCCTCCCGGCTCTGGAGCCCCTGCTGCTGCTCGGCGAACTGGAAGTAGAGCGGCGCCAGCGCGTCGATGATGGGCACCGAAGGATCGTCGCTCTGCAGATAGCCTTCTTCCAGCACCTGCGCATAGCTCGCCGAATCCGTCAGCGCCGAGTTGGCCGCCAGGTCGGCAGCGAGGCCGGCGGGCGTGCGGCCCTGGAGCACGCGGCGGAGCGTCGGGTCGTCCGTGCCGAGGGCGTCCCGCAGCTCCCGGAGGCGGATGCGGAGAAACGCCTCCTCCACCGCCTGCGGCCAGTCGTCGAAGCCGAGGGCCTGCTCCTTGATCTCTTCGAGGCGGTCGGCGGGCGCGCCGCGCTGCTTCAGGACGCTGTAGAAGTAGCCGTAGAGCCCGCGCAGGAAGACGCGCGCGCCCAGCTCGGTCCCGAAGAAGGCGAATGCCTCGGCGCGGGGTGTGAGCGCCTGCTTCGACTGCTGCACCTCGCGGACGCTCTGCAACACCTCGCGCACCTCCGGCTTGAGCGAGTCGGGCGCCTGAGCCAGCAGCTCCTCCTGCGCGGCCTGGCGGCGGGCGATGAGCTGCGGATCCTTTAGCCCGTCCAGTTGCCCCCGGTTGGCCTTGATCGAGTTGGCCATCGAGAAATACGTGTTGCGCAGGTCGTACTGCTCGGCCGAGTCCGGATGCGCCTCGGTGTACTGCTCCAGCACATCCGCGCGGCGGGTCAGCGCGTCCAGTTGCAGCGGCAGCGTCACGTCGCGTTCGAAGCGCAGCTGGCTGACCGTCGTCAGGCGGCTCGTGGAGCCCGGGTTGCCCACCACGAAGACGGGATCGCCTTCTTCCGTCCCCGCCTGACTCCACGG
>JAAAOL010000334.1 GCA_009908885.1 Bacteroidota bacterium
GCTGGGCGCGACGCCGCTGGCCGCCCACCAGATCGCCATTCAGTGCGCGGCCTTCACCTTCATGGTGCCGCTGGGCATCGGCATCGCCACGTCGGTGCGGGTGGGCCAGGCCGCCGGGCGCGGCGATCCGATGGGCGTCCGCTGGGCCGGGGCGGGCGGCGTCGCGCTGGCGTCGATCTTCATGCTGGGCGCCGCCGTCGCCTTCTGGCTCATCCCCGAGCCCATCGTCGGCCTCTACATAGACCTCGACGCCCCGGCCAATGCGGACGTGGTGCGCCTCGCCGTCTCCCTGCTGGGCGTCGCCGCGGTGTTTCAGCTGTTCGACGGCGTGCAGGTGGCGGCAGCCGGGGCGCTGCGGGGCCTGAAAGACACGCGCATCCCCATGCTGATCGCCTTCTGCACGTACTGGCTGGTGGGACTGACGACGGGCTACGCGCTGGGCCTCTGGGGCGGCTGGGGCGCCCAGGGCCTGTGGTGGGGCCTCGTCGTGGGACTCGCCGCCGCCGCAGTGTTGCTGACGCTGCGCTTCCTCCGCCGCACGCGCCATGTGGCCGCCTAGCCTCACCGCGGCTGCACCATTTTCATGTCGGCTTCGTGGATATTAACAGGCCGGGACCGTACACTATAATTCCTCGAAGTACAGGGTCAGGTCAACCGTCGAACACGCCGTCCCGCTGTTCTGCACCTTCTGCTCTCCCTCTTGGCGCGACCCCACCGATCTCCCTGTGTTCACTCCGGTTGTACGGCGTGATGAGGATGGACGCTTTCAAGGTTTTCAGTATCTTCCGAAACCCCTTTTTATTCTAAATTCAATGAGCCTCGTCTTCTTTGCTGAAGATGACGGTTACATTGTTGCCACTTTGGCCTCCCCGCTAACTGCCTGACGTCGCTCGCGTTATGCCACAGCTTTTTCCCAAGAAGGCCAATGCGCTGCCGCTGCTCTCCCTGGGGGGGCTCGTCGTCGGCGGCGTGTTGACGATCTTCCTGGTCTGGTACTACTTCTCGCCGGAGTTCACGGTCGTAGGCTACGCGCCGACACAACCGGTCCCTTACAGCCACCGCCTGCACGTGGACCAGCTCGGCATGGACTGCCGCTACTGCCACAACTGGGTGGAGGTCTCCAACCACGCCAACGTGCCGCCGACGCAGACGTGCATGAACTGCCACAGCCAGATTCGCACGCAGTCGCTGCGGCTGCTGCCGGTCCGCGAGAGCTGGGCCACCGGCGAGCCCATCGAGTGGATTAAGGTGCACCACCTGCCCGACTATGCCCACTTCAGCCACGCCGCGCACGTCAAGAATGGCGTCGGCTGTGAGACGTGCCACGGCCGGGTCGACCAGATGGAAGTGGTCTACCAGGCCGAGCCGCTCTCGATGGGCTGGTGCCTGGAATGCCACCGCCAGCCGGAGTTGTACCTGCGGCCCCACGACGAGATCACGACGATGGGCTACGTGCAACCGGCCGACTTCGTGGAGCGCAATCTGGAGCGCATCCGCACCGAGGGCATCCAGCCGCCCACCAACTGCTCGGCCTGTCACTACTAATCGTCGCCTGTTCGCCTGTCACGGGTCGACCCCTCGGCCTGTACCCCTGCCGACCTGAGACGCGCCAATCCCAACCTGACATGATCGAACTTCCCATTCTCGACGACGCCAGCACTGCGGCGCCGTCCCCGGCCTCCTCGTCCAAGCAGCGCTTCTGGCGCAGCATGGCGGACTATGAGAAGGACCCGACGTTCCAGGAGCGGGCGCAGCAGGAATTCCACCCGGACGCCATGGAGAAGCCCAGCGGCGCCTCCCGCCGCCAGTTCTTGCAACTGATGGGCGCCTCGATGGCGATGGCGGGGCTGACGGCATGCCGCCGCCCGGCAGAGAAGATCCTCCCCTACACGCGCAAGCCGGAGGAGGTCATCCCGGGCATCCCCACCTATTACGCCACGGCGATGCCCTTCCGGGGCAATGCGCGCCCCCTGCTGGTGGAAAGCCACGAAGGCCGCCCCACCAAGGTGGAGGCCAACCCGGACCACCCCAGCAGCAGCAACGGCACCAATCTCTTCGAGCAGGCGTCGGTCCTGACGCTCTACGACCCGGACCGCTCCCGCAAGGTGCTGCGCGATGGCGATACGGCGTCGTGGCAAGCCTTCATCGACTTCTGCCAGACCTTCAGCGCCGACGCCGCGAATCAGCGCGTGGCCGTCCTGAGCGCGCCGACCTCCTCCCCCACCCTCCTGGCCCTCCGCGAGCAACTCCAGCAGCAGATCCCGCAGGCCCGGTGGATCACCTACCGCAGCGAGGGCGACGACGCCGTGGCCCTCGGCATGCAGCAGGCCTTCGGGCGTCCGCTGCGTCCCCACTACGACTTTTCCGAGGCCGCCGTCATCGTCAGCCTCGACGCCGACTTCATGGGGCCGACGGCGACCAACGGCACCCATCACCAGCGCACCTTCGCGCAGAGCCGCCGTCTGGCGTCCCCCGAGGACGACATGAGCCGCTTCTACGCGGTGGAGAGCGCGTATACGACCACTGGCGGGCAGGCCGACCACCGCCTGCGCCTCAAGGCGAGCGACATCCCGCACTTCGCCGCCGCCCTCGCCGCCCAGATGGGCCTCGGCGGTTCCGGCAACAGTCGCTTTCAGGACCATCCGTACGTGCAGGCCATCGCCGACGACCTGCAGCAGGCCGGGGCCAACGGCGTGATCCTGGCAGGCGACACGCAGCCGCCCGAAATCCACGCCCTCTGCGCCGCCCTCAACGAACAGCTCGGCAGCACCGCCGTCACCTACCTGGACACCGGCGGTGACACGGTCACGCCCCAGTCCGAGGCGCTCGAAACGCTCGTGGCCGACATGAACGCCGGGCAGGTGGACACGCTCCTCATGCTGGGCGTCAATCCGGTGTACGACGCGCCCGCCGCGCTCGACGTCGAGGCGGCCCTGAACCGCGTCAACGAGACGATCCACGTCGGGCTGCATGTGGACGAGACGGCCCGCGCCAGCCGCTGGCATCTGCCCAGCACCCACTACCTGGAGGCCTGGGGCGACGGGCGATCCTACGACGGCACCCTGACCGCCGTCCAGCCGCTCATCGCGCCGCTCTACGAGGATGCCCATTCCGAGATCGAAATCCTGTCGGCCCTCCTCACCGGCCTCGACCAGTCCGGGTACGACCTCGTCCGCGAGCAGTGGCGCGACGTCATCACGGGCGATTTCGAGACGACGTGGCGCCGCACGCTGCACGATGGCTTCCTGCCCGACACCGGGTACCCGACGGTGCAGCCCGCAGCGTCGATGCCGGACCTCTCCGGGCTGCCCGCGTCCAACGACGGCGACCTGGAAGTCGTCTTTGCGCTCGACCCGTCCGTGCTCGATGGCAGCTTCGCCAACAACGCGTGGTGCCAGGAACTCCCCGACCCGGTTACCAAGATCGTGTGGGACAACGCGGTCATCATGAGCCCGGCCACCGCCGAGCGCCTGGGCGTGGAGGCCGCCTACGACAAGGGCAATTACTACGCCGACATCGTCGAGTTGACCCTGAACGGCCAGGCCGTGCAGCTGCCCGTGTGGGTCGTGCCCGGCCACGCCGACGACTCGCTCCTCGTCCACCTGGGCTACGGGCGGGACCTGACCTCGCGCCGCCCCGAACGCACGGCGCCCTTCTTCGACACCGACCGATACACCGATATCTACGGCGATGGCGCGCTGGCCACGGGCGTCGGCAAGAACGTCGCTCCGCTGCGGGCCGCCTCGTTCGCCCCGGTCGCGCTCGGCCCCGAGGTTTCCACGACGGGCGAGACCTACGAGGTCGTCACCACGCAGGACCACGGTGCCATCAACCCCGAGAAGCGCCCGCTCGTCCGCATGACGACGCTGGACGAGTACCGCGCGCAGCCGAGCTACTTCGAGGACCAGGATGAGCCGTCGCCGGGCGAACCGTTCGACCAGTATCCCATGATGTGGGAGCTGGACGAGACGCGCCGCGACCACCCCAAGGACGATCCCGCCCTGAAGGACAACCCCTACTACGAGAACCAGTGGGGCATGACGATCGACCTGAACACGTGCAACGGCTGCAACGCGTGCATCGTGGCCTGCAACAGCGAGAACAACATCCAGGTGGTGGGCAAGGATCAGGTGAGCCGGGGCCGCGAGATGCAGTGGCTGCGCCTGGACCGCTACTTCGTGAGCCCATCCACCGAGGACCGCGACATCCCGGCCGACCCACAGATGGTGCTTCAGCCGGTGATGTGCCAGCACTGCGAGAACGCCCCGTGCGAGTCGGTCTGCCCGGTGGCCGCGACGGTCCACTCGCCCGACGGCACCAACCAGATGATCTACAACCGCTGCATCGGCACGCGGTACTGCTCCAACAACTGCCCGTACAAGGTGCGGCGCTACAACTGGTACAACTGGACCAAGACGCTCCCCGTCGAGGTGCAGATGGCGCAGAACCCGAACGTGACGATGCGCTTCCGCGGCGTGATGGAGAAGTGCTCCTGGTGCGTCCAGCGGATCCGAGGGGCGCAGCAGCGCGCCAACGTGGAAGAGCGCACGCTGCAAGACGGCGACGTGCTGACGGCCTGCCAGCAGGCGTGCCCGTCGGACGCCATCGTCTTCGGCGACCTCAACGACCCCGACAGCCAAGTCAACAAGCACAAAGAGGACGCGCGCAGCTACGAGATGCTCTCGTACCTGAACGTCAAGCCGCGCCTGTCCTACCTAGGCCGCGTCCGCAACCCGAATCCGGCCCTGGAGGAAGAGCCCGCGGCCTGAGCCCGCTCCCTCGCACCTAATCGCACGGTGGAGGCTGCGGCCTCTGCCTCTTTGCACCCTTAAATTCCGACGACCCGGTGGAAAAGGATTCCAACACGCCCCACGCTGACGTCCTGCACGAGGAGGATGGCTGGCACCGCCAGCCGTACGACAACGATCCGCCGCTCGTGAAGGGCAACCTGTCGTTCCACGAGATCACCGACCTGGTCGCGTACCACACCGAGAAAAAGACGCCGATCACGTGGTTTCTGGCCTTCGGCGTGGCCTCGACCGGGCTGATGATCCTGTTCCTGATGCTGGCCTACCAGGTCTACAACGGCGTCGGCGTGTGGGGCAACAACGTGCCCGTCGGCTGGGGCTGGCCCATCGTCAACTTCGTGTTCTGGGTCGGCATCGGCCACGCCGGGACGCTCATCTCGGCCATCCTCTTCCTGTTCCGGCAGCGGTGGCGCACCTCCATCAACCGGGCGGCGGAGGCCATGACCCTCTTCGCCGTGATGTGTGCCCTCATCTTCCCGACCTTCCACGTCGGGCGCGTGTGGGTGGTCTACTGGATGCTGCCCATCCCGAACCAGATGGAGATGTGGCCGCAGTTCAAGAGCCCGCTGCTGTGGGACGTCTTCGCCGTGTCGAGCTACTTCATCGTCTCGCTGCTGTTCTGGTACGTCGGCCTGATTCCGGACCTCGCCACGCTGCGCGACCGGGCCAAGGGCCTGCGCGCCAAGGTGCTGGCTTTCTTCGCCCTCGGCTGGACGGGCGCCAACCGCCACTGGCGCAACTATGAGAAGTCGTACCTCATCCTGGCGGGCCTCGCCACGCCGCTGGTCCTGTCGGTCCACTCGGTCGTGTCGTTCGACTTTGCGATCTCGATCATCCCCGGCTGGCACACCACCATCTTCCCACCCTACTTCGTCGCCGGGGCCATCTTCTCGGGCTTCGCCATGGTGCTGACGCTGCTGGTGGTGGCCCGCAAGATCTACGGGCTGGAAGACCTGATCACGCTCGACCACCTGGAGAAGATGAACATCATCATCCTGGTGACGGGCAGCATGGTGGGCTTCGCCTACATCACCGAGTTCTTCATGGCCTGGTACTCGCAGGTCGAGTACGAGCAATACGCCTTTATCAACCGGGCCTTCGGGCCCTACGCGTGGGCGTACTGGATCATGATGACGTGCAACCTGATCTCGCCCCAGCTCTTCTGGTTCAAGAAGCTGCGCCGGTCCATCCCGGTCATGTTTGCGCTCTCCATCGTGGTCAACATCGGCATGTGGTTCGAGCGCTTCGTGATCACGGTCACGTCGCTGCACCGCGACTTCCTGCCGTCCTCGTGGGACTACTTCTCGCCGACGTGGGTGGACGTGCTGACGTTCGTCGGCTCATTCGGGCTCTTCTTCACGCTCTTCCTGCTGTTCCTCCGCTTCGTCCCGATGGTGGCGATCGCCGAGGTGAAGGGTGTCAAGCCGGAGGCCGACCCGCACTTTTACGACCACGAGGGCGACGGCCACGCCGCCGAAGCCCCGCAGATTGCCATCCAGCAGCCCGCCTCGGAGGCGCAGGACGGGCCCGACGACGTGGACGACAGCACTGCCCCGACGACCGACTAGCACAGCCTCGGATTCTGGGTCGCCCGGCGGCCCGCTCCCTGCTCCCTGTAACCGCACGACGCCATGCCAAACCTGCTGACTTCTCTGTTCCGCGAGATCAAGGCCACGATGGGCATCTTCGAGCCCGGCGGGGACCAGACGTACGGCCTCCTCGCCGAGTTTTCGGACCCGGGGGCGCTGTACCACGCCGCGCAGGACGTGCGCCAGGCCGGTTACAAGCGGTTCGACACGCACAGCCCGTTTCCCATCCACGGCATGGACCGCGCGATGGGCCTGGGGCAGTCCAAACTGGGCATCATCGTCTTCTTCGGCGGCACCGTGGTCGGCTGCGCGCTCGGCATCTGGATGCAGTGGTGGACCTCGGCGGTCGACTACCCGATCAACATCAGCGGCAAGCCGTTCTACTCGGTCTGGCCCGCCATGCCCATCATCTTCGAACTGACGATCCTGTTCTCGGCCCTGGTGGCGGTAGCGGGCATGCTCGCGCTGAATGGGCTGCCGCGCCCCTACAACCCCTTGTTTTACTCGGAGCGCTTCCGCAAGGCGACCGACGATGGCTTCTTCCTCCACATCGCCGCCAGCGACCCGGAGTTCGACCTCGACGCCACCCGCGACTTCCTGGGTGAGATCGGCGCGCTGCACGTCGAGGTGCTGGAAGACCAGGGCACGACGACGTCCGCGGCGCCTCCTGCTGCGGAGACTCCGCCCGAACCGACGCCGAGCGTCGCCTAGCCCCTGCCGCGCAACCGTTGTACACAGGCATGAGCCGACTCAAGCGCATGAACAAGCTAACCCTCGCCGTCCTCCTCGCCGGCACCGTCCTGCTGGCGGGCTGCCGGGGCATGATCTCGGAGAAGCCGCCGGTGCATCCGAACCTGAACATGGACTTCCAGGAGAAATTCCAGGCGCAGGAGGCCAACCCGTTCTTCGCGGACGGGCGGGCCATGCGTCCGCCGGTGCCGGGCACCGTAGCCCGGGGCCTGTTGAAGGAAGACACGCGCTTCTACCTGGGCCGCACCGAGACGGGCGAGTACCTGGCCGAGATGCCAGTCCCGGTGACGCGCGAACTGCTGATGCGGGGGCGCGAGCGCTACAACATCTACTGCACCGTCTGCCACGGCGGCGCGGGCGACGGCCAGGGCATCATCATGACCGGCCAGAGCAGCGCGACTGGGCAGGGCTACGGCTACACGCCCGCCCCCAGCTACCACATCGACCGCCTGCGCGAGGTGGGCGATGGCTATATGTATGACGTCATCACCAACGGCGTGCGCAACATGCCGGGCTACGCGCAGCAGATCTCCGTGCTGGACCGCTGGGCCATCGTCGCCTACGTCCGGGCGCTGCAGCTGAGCCAGAACGCCGGGGAGGACGACGTGCCGCCCAGCGAGCTGGCCAAGATCGCCCAGGGCGCCAGCGCCAACATGGAAGGCGGCCGCACCGGCGCCGACGCGACGGGCGGCGGCAGCAACGAATGACGACGCCTTCGCTCTCCTGACGAATCCTCGCACCGCCTTTTGGACTCCGGCTCGGGCCACACGCTCCCAGCCCTAGATCGCATCCGACCCCATGGCTGAGTTGAAACGCAGCTCCCTCCTCACCTGGCTGGTGTCTCCCTTCCAGCCCACCCGCGAGCACGCCGACGCCCGCTTCACCTACCGGGGCAGCTCGACGCTCTACCTGGCCCTCCTCGGCCTCGGCGTGGCGCTGCTCATCGTGAGCCTCGTCGGCTGGGCCGTCGATGCCAAGCAGTTCTTCTTCTCGTACGTCGTCGGCTGGTCCTTCGCGCTGACCGTGACGCTCGGCGCCCTCTTCCTGACGCTCATCCACCACATCACCAAGTCGCACTGGAGCGTGGTGGTGCGCCGCATCCCCGAGGCGATGACGTGGATGTTTCCCGTCCTGGCCGTGCTCTCGATTCCCATCCTGCTCGGGATGCACGACCTCTACCACTGGACGCACGAGGAGCTGTACGACCCGACGGACCCGCACTACGACGAGATCCTGGCGGGCAAGCGCGGCTACCTGAACACGCCGTTCTGGCTGGCCCGGATGGCCGCCTACTTCCTGATCTGGACGTTCCTCTCCTACCGCCTCCTGAAGCTCTCCCTGCGGCAGGACCTCGACCCCGACCGCAGCATTCCGAAGAAGCAGCGCCGCACGGCCGCCTGGGGCATTCCCGTCTTCGGCGTGACGACGGCCTTCGCCAGCTACGACATCCTGATGGCGCTGGACCCGCACTGGTTCTCCACCATCTTCGGCGTCTACATCTTCGCCGGGGCCTTCTTCAGCGCCAGCGCCACGATCGTCCTCCTCGCCCTGCTGTTGCAGCGCCTGGGCGGCTCGCTCCGGGGCATCTTCACCAAGGAGCACTATCATGACCTGGGCAAGTGGATGTTTGCGATGACCGCCTTCTGGGCCTACATCGCCTTCAGCCAGTACATGCTGTACTGGTACGGCGGCATCCCGGAGGAAACGGTCTTCTACCGTCACCGCTTCGAACACGGCTGGCAGTGGCACAGCTACAGCCTCATGTTCTTCCACTTCGTGCTGCCGTTTCTCATCCTGCTGCCGCGCGCCTCGAAGCGCATCCTGCCCGTCCTCGGCGTCATGACCGGCTGGTTCCTCGTCATCCACTGGTTCGACATCCACTGGATCGCGATGCCCGTCTACGACGTGTTCTACGGCGCGGGCCACGCGGGCTTTAGCTGGATCAGCATCGCGTGCGGACTCGGCTTCCTGTTCTTCTACCTCGGGCTGACGCTCTACCACCTGCAGCGGCACAGCCTGGTCCCCTACAACGATCCGCGCTTCGTCAGGTCGCTCCAGTTCGAGAGCGTCTGACGCCCCTACTTTCATCGTTCCTTCATGTCGGCGGTCGATCCATCGCCGCGCCCGCCGCGTTGATACGACACGTTGCATTTCGCGCAGCCCAATGCCCCAGACGAACGACATTCCGGCCCCGACCCTGGTGGCCCCCACCCAGGGCCTCACGATCGACCCGACCGTGGTGACGTTTCGGTGGGAAGACGTGGGCGACGATCTGGAGTACGTGCTGCAGGTCGCCGCGGACGCCAACTTCGACGAGGTCTTGCTCGACCTGAACGTGGGCGAGGCGGTCGAATGCACCGTGCCCGACCTGTTCACCGAGGACGACGTCACCTACCACTGGCGGGTGCGCGCCCGGCGGAGTGGCGAGGACGCCTGGGGGCCGTTCAGCGAGCCGACGCAATTCACCATCGAGACGCTGGAGGCCGCCCCCGCAGGCCCCTCGTCCCCGGCCCGCCCGGACCGCGAGGAAGACCTCGGCCCGGCGCCCGGCCTGCTCAAGAGCGTCGCAGTCGAAGTGGCCGCCGAGGTGACGGGCGAGGAAGAATACTACGAGATGGAAGAAGAGCTGGGCGTCGAGCACGAGAACGTCGGCGTCGGCCAGATTCTCGGCTTCGTCGCCTCCATCATCGTGACGCTGGCGCTCATGATCATCTTCGTCTTCAACATCGTCAACGTCAGCGAGCAGCGGACGCTGGAGGCGCGCGTCGCCACCGGCGACTACCCGGAGTTGCGCCAGGCTGAAGCGGACGCGACCAACAAGCTGACCCAGTACGAAATCCTGAACGACGACGAGGCCGTCTACCGCATTCCCGTGAATCGCGCCATGGAGCTGATGGTGCAGGACGCCCGGACGGACACGGTTCGCACATATTCGTCGGAACTTCAGCTTCGGCCGGGCAACTAACGGTATCTCCTCAAGTTTCAATTATAACTGAAAGTTTCCGCTGAGTCCCACCGTCGTATCGACATGCTCCGTCGTTCGTCCTCTGCTGTGCCCGGGTTCGTGGCTGCCGTGCTGCTGATGCTGGGCGCGCTGTGCCTGCCGCCATCGGCGCTGGCGCAACGGGCGGGCGACATGCCCGCAGTCTTCGACAGCGTGGGCGTGACGGAGCACCTCGGCGAGACGATTCCCGGTGACGTCACGCTGGTCGACAGCGAGGGGCAGCCGGTGCAGATCGAGGACGTCCTGGGCCGCGACCGGCCCGTGCTGCTGAACCTCGTCTACCACGACTGCCCGATGCTGTGCAACCTGGTGCTGGACGGGCTGACGGCAGCGCTGAAGGACCTGTCGTGGACGCCCGGCGACCAGTTCGAGGTGCTGACGGTGAGCTTCAATGCCGCCGAGACGCCCGACCTGGCCGCACGGCAGAAGGCGAGCTACCTGACCACCTACGGCCGCCCGGAAGCGGCCCGCGGCTGGCACTTTCTCACCGGCGACGCCGCCAGCCTCGACCGCCTGACGGACGCCGTCGGGTTCCAGTATCAGTGGGTCGAGCAGCAACAACAGTTTGCTCACCCCGCGGTGCTCATCTTCTTGAGCCCCTCGGGCAAAATCTCGCGTTACCTCTACGGGTTGGAGTACGACCCGTCGGACGTGCGCACCGCCCTCGTGGAAGCCTCCGAGGGCACCGTCGGCTCTACCATCGACCGCGTTCTGCTGTTCTGCCTCCAGTACGACCCGAACGCCAACTCGTACGTCGCCGACGCCATCAACATCATGAAGCTGGGAGGTCTGCTCACGGTGCTGGCACTCGGCACCGTATTGCTTATCTTCTGGAAGCGAGAAGGCGCGAGCCAGCAGCGCGAGGTGCTTCCTGACAACCTCGACGACCTGGAGCTTCTCCACCATTCGTAACGAACTGTCCGTACAACGCCTCCGCGGAGACTATGGGTGACAAAGGAACGGTCTGGCTCCCCGAAGCGGGCTCAGCCCTGGCTGGTGAAATAGATGCTCTGTTTTACTTCGTCTACTGGGTGAGCGTCGTCATCTTCGTCGGCGTCGTCGCCGCGATGGTGTACTTCACCTGGAAGTACCGGCGCCGTTCGGCCGCCGAGCGGCCCGAGCCCGTACACGAGAGCAAGCTGCTGGAGATGACGTGGATCGTCGTCCCCACCATCCTGGTGCTCATCGTGTTCACGTGGGGCTTCCGGCTCTACCTGGACCTCGGCGTGGCCCCGCCGGATGCGTACGAGATCCGCGTGACGGGCAAGAAGTGGCTCTGGGAGTTCGAGTATCCGAACGGCACGACGACCGTCGGCGAGCTCGTGGTCCCGGCCAACCGCCCCGTGAAGCTGCAGATGAGCAGCGAGGACGTGATCCACAGCTTCTTCGTCCCGGCCTTCCGCGTCAAGCAGGACGTCCTGCCGAACCGCTACACGTCGGTCTGGTTCGAGGCGGCACGGGCGGACACGTTCCAGGTGTTCTGTACCGAGTATTGTGGCACGCAGCACTCGGGCATGCTCGCCCGGGTGGTCTCGATGCCGCAGGAGAGCTTCGACGACTGGGTCGAGTCCGGCGGCGGTAGCCTGGAGGAACTCCCTCCGGCGGAAGCGGGCGAGCTGCTCTACAGCCGCCTCGGCTGCAACGCCTGCCACAGCGTGGACGGCTCCCGCATGGTCGGCCCGACGTTCCAGGGCCTCTACGGCAAGGAGGGACACGCCATGGCCGACGGCTCCACCGTCGTGGCCGATGAGAACTACCTGCGCCAGTCCATCCTGCAGCCGGGCGCGCAGGTCGTGGAAGGGTATCCAAATGTGATGCCCGCCTCCTACGCCAACCTGACCGAGGACGAAGTGTCCGCCCTCATCGCCTACATCGAATCGCTCCAGTAGCAGCCCCTCGCCCCGCACTGACGACTGCCCCGTTTATCCGTAGATCGCAATGGCCACAGTGAAGCAGCAGACGGCGGATGCGCCCCCCCAGTCCCAGGAGGACGCGCACGCCGCCGATCATAATTACCTCAACCACGAGACGACGATCTGGTCCTGGCTCTCGACGAAGGACCACAAGCGCATCGGGATTCTGT
>JAAAOL010000479.1 GCA_009908885.1 Bacteroidota bacterium
GGCGAGGCAGCCTGAGGAAATCAGGCCGGTGAGACCGTCTCCTGGTTAAAGAAATACCAGACGCCGGTAAAGACCGTCAGGGCGACGACGCCCATCAGGACGATGAAGGGGATGAGGCTGTCGAGCAGCCAGATGGCCGCGGCGGCGATCTGCTGCGGCATCTCCGGCTGACGGGCGACGAGAACCGTCAGGAGCCCGATGAGGAAGGCCAGTTGCAGCGTCGTCTTCCACTTGGCGATGCCGAGCGTGCGCAACGTCCGGCCCCGCGACTCCGTCCACGTGCGCAGCAGCGTCACGGCCAGGTCCCGCAGCGCGATCAGCACGACGGCCCACCACGGCACGATGTCCGGCAACATGAAGGACAGCACCGCAAACGTGCCGAGGACCAGGATCTTGTCGGCCAGCGGGTCGAGGAACTGCCCGAGCCGGGACCGCACCTCATAGTCCCGCGCGATCTTGCCATCGAAGTAGTCCGAGATGGCGGCGAGGACGAACAGCGCGAGCGCCCCCACGTGCCCCAGCAGCGTCTCCGACAGGAGCATGAGCAGCAGGACCGGCGTGAGCACGATCCGGGCGATGGTCAGGGCGTTGGGAACGAATTTCATGGAAGTGCGCACGGGGGTGGGCACCTCGAAGTCTAAAGGACGACGCATGTGAGGGGAATATACAAAGGAAGCGGAACCCTGACGAGTCCCTTCGCACGAATGACGATCAACGTACGCCTCGCCGCCCGTCCCGTTCATCCGGCGGACGAAGATTCCTGCAATTGTAGCAGATCCGCTCCGCGCTATGCCGGGCCGTGCGGTCCCTCCTCGCCCGTTCGACGGCGGGGCTGACAGAGTGACGGGGTCGCGAGTCCGGCATTGTTATTGAGGATTCCTGTCTGTGGATAGCGACCGGTTTTCGAATCCTACGTTTTCATCGGATAGACACGACACACACCTATGGGTAAGATCATTGGAATTGACCTCGGCACGACGAACTCGGTGGTCGCGGTCATGGAAGGCGGCGAGCCGAAGGTCATCGCCAACCCGGAAGGGGGCCGCACGACGCCGTCGGTCGTCGCCTTTAAGAAGGATGGCGAGCGCCTCGTCGGCGCCCCGGCGAAGCGGCAGGCCATCACCAACCCGGACCGCACCATCTCGTCCATCAAGCGGTTTATGGGCCGCATGTACGACGAGGTCGGCGAGGAGATCAAGACGGTGCCCTACACCATTCTCAAAGGCGATGGCGGTGTGGCACGCGTCGAGGTCGGCGACAAGAAGTACACGCCGCAGGAGATCTCGGCGATGGTGCTGCAGAAGCTGAAACAGACCGCCGAAGACTACCTGGGCGAGAAGGTGACGGAAGCCGTCATCACCGTCCCGGCCTACTTCAACGACTCGCAGCGCAAGGCCACCAAAGAAGCCGGGCAGATCGCCGGCCTGAAGGTGCGCCGCATCATCAACGAGCCGACGGCCGCCTCGCTGGCCTACGGGCTCGACAAGAAAGAACAGGACGAGATGGTGGCCGTCTACGACCTCGGCGGCGGCACCTACGACATCTCGATCCTGGAGCTGGGCGACGGCGTCTTCGAGGTGAAAGCCACCCACGGCGACACCCACCTCGGCGGCGACGACTTCGACCAGCGCCTCATCGACTACATCGCCGATGAGTTCAAGAAGGACGAAGGCATCGACCTGCGCCAGGACGCGATGGCGCTCCAGCGGCTCAAGGAGGCCGCCGAGAAGGCCAAGATCGAGCTGTCCAGCGCGCAGACGACGACCATCAACCTGCCGTTCATCACGGCCACGCAGGAGGGTCCGAAGCACCTCAACATGGACCTCACGCGGGCCAAGTTCGAGCAGCTGGTCGACGACCTCGTCGAGCGCACCATCCCGCCGATGGAGAAAGCCCTCAATGACGCGGGCCTCTCCAAGAGCGACATCGACGAAGTGATCCTCGTGGGCGGCTCCACGCGCATCCCGCTCGTACAGCAGACCGTCGAGGAGTTCTTCGGCAAGAAGCCCAACAAGAGCGTCAACCCGGACGAGGTCGTCGCCATCGGCGCGGCCATCCAGGGCGGCGTCCTCTCGGGCGACGTCTCGGACGTGCTGCTGCTGGACGTGACGCCGCTGTCGCTCGGCATCGAGACGCTGGGCGGCGTGATGACCAAGCTCATCGAGGCCAACACGACGATCCCGACCCGCAAGACGGAGGTCTTCTCCACCGCGTCCGACAACCAGACGTCGGTCGAGATTCACGTGCTCCAGGGCGAGCGCGAGATGGCGGCCTACAACCGCACCATCGGCCGCTTCCACCTCGACGGCATCCCGCCCGCCCCGCGCGGCGTTCCGCAGATCGAGGTCACCTTCGACATCGACGCGGACGGCATCCTGAACGTCTCGGCCAAGGACAAGGCCACGGGCAAGGAACAGTCCATCCGCATCGAGGCCTCCAGCGGCCTGTCCGAGGAGGAGATCGAGAAGATGCAGCAGGACGCCAAGGCGCATGCCGAGGAAGACAAGAAGCGCCGCGAGGAGATCGAGAAGATGAACAAGGCGGACTCGCTCGTCTACTCGACCGAGAAGAACCTGGACGAGTACGGCGACAAGCTCTCGGCGGACAACCGCGCCACGATCGAGTCGGCCCTCGAACGCCTCAAGGAGGTGCACGAGAACAAGAACATGGCCGAGATCGACTCCGCGATGGAGCAACTCAACGGCGCGTGGAACGCCGCCAGCGAGGAGCTCTATCAGGCGCAGCAGGCCGAGGCCGCCCAGGCCCAGCAGCCCGGCGCAAACGGCGCTGAAGCTGAAGCCGAGGCCGCTGCCGAAGGTGAGGACGACGTTCGCGACGTGGACTACGAAGTCGTCGACGAAGACGAGAAGTAAGTCCACCTCCTGATCTCTGAACCACGCCCCGGCTGCCGACATGGCGGTCGGGGCGTTTCTCGTGATGCCCCTGGTGAGGCCAAACGGTCAACACCCCGCCCTTTTTCCCGCGAATCACTGCTTTGCGCAACCTATCGGGGGCATTGTGAGTTTATAGAATATCACCTATAGCCGCGTACCGGTCGCCGACCCGTTCGGTGCCAGCCGGGAGCCTCTCCCAGCCGGCCTGTCGGAGTCGCCCGTACGCACCAGATTCACAGTACACGGTAACGTTATGCCACGCGGAAAAGTAAAATGGTTCAGCGCCGAGAAGGGCTACGGATTCATCGAGCCGTTCGAGGGCGGAAAGGACGTCTTCGTCCATCACAGCAGCATCGAAGGCCTCGGCTGGGATGAAGAGCTGCGCGACGGAGAGGAAGTCGAGTTCGACGTCGAGGAGACGCCGAAGGGCCTCAGCGCCCTGAACGTCCAGCGCATCGAGGGCTCCATGCTGTAAGGCTGGACGCCTCGTCACCAACAACCCCGAAAGCCCGGTCCGCATGGATCGGGCTTTCTTGTTATTACACCGATTTCGTTTCGTGATGTCGGGATACGCCAGGAGGATTCTGGCGCGGATTAGCGTAGAGACGCCTCGGCGAGGCGTCTTTACAACCGTCTTGATCGACGGTCCGGACATTCCCAATCTGAATCGGTATTACGTGTTTCGTGGTGCGGATTAAGAGCTGTCGTTGCCACGTCTTCCCGTTTTGGCCCAAATCAGCGTCGAGGGGGCCTCTTTACGCATCGCGTCCTCGGCTATACGGACATCGTCGAACGAAAACGGCGTTACGCGTTCACCTCGATCCCGAATAGCTGCTCCGCATTGTGGGTCGTCACGCGCTCGACCTCCTCGACGGGCATTTCTTTCACCTCGGCGAGCCGTTCCGCAACGAACCGCACGTAGGCCGACTCGTTGCGCTGCCCGCGGTGTGGCTCGGGCGCCAGGTAGGGCGCATCCGTCTCCAGCACGACCTGCTCCAGCGGAAGGTCGGCGACGATGGCATCGAGGCCGCTGTTCTTGAACGTGAGTACCCCGCCGAGGCCCAGCAGAAAGCCGAGCTCCTCGGCCGCCTCGGCGAACCAGGCGGGGCCGGTGAAGCAGTGAAAGATGCCGCGCAGCCGCTCGGGCGCGTCCGACGCCTCCTTCTCCTCCCGCAGGATCCGGACGATATCGCGGTGCACCTCGTCGCGGTCGCGCTTGTCGCGGATGTGGAGGATGAGCGGCAGACCCTTCGCGATGGCGAGGCGGATGTGGAAGCGGAAGACGTCCTGCTGCCGCTCGTCGAACGAACGATCCCAGTAGTAGTCCAGCCCGCTCTCGCCGACGGCCACCACGCGCGGATCGTCGCACAACACGGCGACGGCTTCCAAGTCGTCCGGCGTCGCCTCCTGCACGGAGGACGGGTGCAGCGCGGCCATCGCGTAGACGTGCTCATAGCGGTCGCACAGCGCGAAGGCCTTGTGGATGGACGGCACGTCGATGGCGGGCAGCACGATGGCCTGCACGTCGGCCTCACGCGCCCGCTTCAGGACGGCGTCGAGGTCCTCGGCGAAGCGGTCCAGGTAGAGGTGGGCGTGCGTGTCGATCAGCATGAGCCGAAGCGGAGGTGGATGAGACAAGGGGTCGTGGAAACGCAGGAGGGCCGCGATGGGACCTCCCGGCGGGGCGGAATCGTCCTACGCACAGGGACGGCTCAGGTCCCGTGCAGGTCCGTTGAGTGCGATCCTGCACTTCTCGCCGGGAAACCAGTTGACTTCGCGCGTACGAACACGTAGGTAGCGCACACGACCCTCACCTGCCAGCGACCCTCCAGTGAAGCGCTTCGCCCTCATCGCTCGTCTCGTGGTGCCCGTCGCGGTGCTGCTGGCGCTCGTGCCGCTCGGGCGGATGGGGGTCGACTGGGTCCAGCTCTCCCGCGTGCTGGGCGTCCCGGCGTCTGACCCGGCGCCGCGCGGCTTCGACTGGGTGGTGTGGGAAGAGGACGACGGCCTCATCGTGGCCGAATATGTCTTCCCGCGCTCCCCGGCGGCTGAGGCTGGCCTTCAGGAAGGCGACGTCTTCTACCAGCTCGACTACCAGCAGTACTTCAACCTGGAAGACCTCCAGCGCGCCATCGACGGGGTGCCGCCGGGCAGCGTGCGGACGTACTACGTGATGCGCGGCGACCAGATGCGCGACGTGGACGTGCGCTTCACCCGCTACCCGACCTTCCTCTACCCGCTCTCGACCTCCCTCTGGCAGTTCTCGGTCTGGGGCTTCGTGCTCGGGGCATTTCTGCACGTGCTCGGCCTCATCATCGCCGCCCCACTGGCGAGCCGCAGCCGCCAGGCGCTGTTCTCGCTCGTGCTGGTCGCCGTCTCGGCGCTGTGGGTCGTGGGCAACCTGCTTCGGCTGCTGCTCATCGAAGTGACGGGACCGTGTGCGCCCGGAAGCTGGCTCGATCACACCTTCCAGGGACTGACGCTCGTCGGGCTCGTCGGCTGGATCGGCTTTCCCGCGCTGCTGCTGCACCGGGTCCTGCATGACGCTCGTCAGCTAGGCAGCGCGTCGCTGATCGAGCTCCGCGCCGGGATCTACCTGCCGACGTTGATCCTGGCCGGTGCTGCCCTCGTCACGACGCTGGGCGGCACCCTCGGCCCGCTCACGCTCGACAGCCTCGCCGCCCCCATCCTGTTTTACGCCTGCTGCTACATCGCCACGGCGGCGGCGCTGGTGCTCGTCCTCCATGCGGTGCGCCCGGAAGCCGCCGAAGACCGCATCGGCCGATGGAGCAAGGCGGGCAGCGCGGTGATGCTCGCCCTGGGCCTGCTGTTCGGCCTGTCGGTCCTGGGCGTCGTGCCCCTCTTCGGCTTCGTGACCGACACGACAGCCGGTTGGCTCATCGTCGGGGCACAGTTGCTGTTCGTCGGGCCGGTGGTGCTCGTGGCACATGCGTCGCTCAAGCACGGCAAGATCGACCAGGTGTTCAGCCGGGCGCTGACCTACCTGACGGTGCTCGGGCTCATCTTCTTCGCCTTCGTCGGCGGCACCACCCTCGTCGAGCCCTACCTGGAGCGCCTGCGGATCCCGCGCGTGGTGGGCGAGGGCGTCTTCGTCGTCCTGCTGCTGATCGTCTTCGAGCGAATCGCGCGGCGGATGCGCGTGTATGCGACCACCTTCTTCGCCACGGACCGCCAGCGGGCCCGACAGCGACTGAGCCGCTTCCAGGAGCAGATGCGCACCATCCTGGATCACGAGGACTTGCTGCGTGCCACTATCGAGACGGTGGGCGAAGCGTTCCAAGTCCGGTCGGCCCGCCTCTTCGTCCGCCCGCGCGGGCTGTCCAGCCCATGGCTTTCCGCCGCCTACCATCCGGAACCGCCCTACTTCACCGAGCGCGTCCTATCGATGGTCTGGCCCCATTTCCAGCGCGAGGGCGCCATCTGGTCGCGCAACCCCGAGTTGAACGAGAGCACGCTGCCCTCGGACCTGGCCGATCTGCTGGCGAGCCGCCGCGTGGTGCTCGCCATTCCCATTCTGGGCGAGGACGCCGCCGTGGGCCTCATGGTGCTGGGCGAGAAGCGCCCCCGGCGAGCCGTCTACAACCTGGAGGACGTGGACCTGCTACGTTCGCTCAGCGGACAGCTGGCCCTGGCCGTCGAACGCCTGGACCTGGTGGAGCGGGAGCGCGTCCTGATCCGCGAGAGCGCGGAGGCCCAGCTCAAGGCGCTGCGGGCGCAGATCAACCCGCACTTTCTCTTCAACGCGCTCAACACCATCGTCTCGCTCATCGAAGAACACCCCGAGGACGCCGTCGAGGTGGTCGAGCACCTGTCGGCCATCTTCCGGCACATCCTGCAGACGGGCGGGCAGCCGTTCGTAGCCGTGCAGGACGAGTTCGCGCTCGTGAGCCACTACCTGAGCATCGAGCAGGCCCGGTTCGGGGAGCGGCTGCAGATCGAACAGCACCTCGACCCGGCCGTGCAAGCGTATCCGGTGCCCGCCTTCGCCGTACAGACGCTGGTCGAGAACGCCGTCAAGCACGGGCTGGAGGTACAACGTGGCGGCGGCACCGTGCGCCTGACCGCTGAGCGCGCGTCGGACGAGCTGGTCGAAATCCGTGTGAGTGACACCGGCGTCGGGCTCCCCGCGCTCTTCGACGCGGACGAACAGGTGGTCGATACCGACGCGGCTTTCCTCGGCATCGGACTGCGCAACGTGGCGGCGCGGCTGGAGCGACTATACGACCGGAGCGACCTGCTTCGGATGCGCAGCGCCCCCGACGCAGGAACGACGGTCCGGCTGCTATTGCCACCGGTGCCCACGCCGACTCCTGCGGACGGCACGTTGCACCCTGCCGCTGCGCCCTAGCCGGGACGCACGACGGCCGTCCGCTCACCCATACCCTACCCGCCATCGCCCTTCACGAATCGCACGGGTTGCCCCCGCCCCGGACTCATGCTGCGCGTACTCATCGTTGACGACGAAGCCCCCGCCCGCAAGCGCCTGCGGAAATTGCTCGACGACCTGGAGGCCGACGACCTCACCATCGTCGGCGAGGCCGAGGACGGGGTCGATGCCCTGGAGCACCTGCAAGAGGACGACGTCGATCTCGTCTTCCTCGACATCCGCATGCCTGAACTCGACGGGTTCGACGTGCTGGAGCGCCTCGCCCCGGACGAACGGCCCGTCGTCGTCTTCACCACGGCCTACGACGCCTACGCCGTGCGCGCCTTCGAGGCGAACGCGGTGGACTACCTGCTCAAGCCCATCGGCAAAGAGCGGCTGGCCGAAGCCATCGACCGGGCCCGCCGCCTCCGTGGCAGCCCTGAGACGCGCGACCTGAACGACGCGCGCCTCGGCAAGCTGCTCGACTGGATCGACGCGCGGCAGGAGCAGCAGCAGGAACTGGCCGACCTCGACGAGCGCACCTTCCTCGACCAGATCTCGGTCCCCTACCGCGACCGCATCCTCATCATCCCGACGGAGGACCTCGTCACCGCCGAGATCAACGAAGGCATCACGCGCCTCTTCGTCCGCACCGACGACGATCGGGGTCCCAACCCACACCTCCGCCAGCACGTCGTCAGCTACACGCTGGATCAGCTGGAGAGCAACCTCGACCCCGACGCCTTCATGCGCGTGCACCGCTCGTCCATCGTCCACCTGAAGCATATCAAAGAGATGATCCCCTGGTTCAGCGGCCGCTACAAGCTCATCATGACGGGCGACCACGAGGTGATCGCCAGCCGCGAGCGGTCGAAGAAGCTCAAGAGCCGCCTGATGCTGTGACGCCCGGTCGGTACGTTGCGCCGGGCGGGTCTGCGCTGTATACTGCCCCTGTCCATCATCCCGGGAACGCCGCATACGCCATGCCTGACGGCTCACCCCCCACATCACGCGCCTCGCTGCTCGGGCGTGGGCTTCCCCTCAGCCTCTGCCTGTTGCTGCTGACCACCGCTGTGGCGCATGCGCAAGAGCTGGTGCCGGAGACGATCCGGGTGCGCCTCTTCGAAGAACAAGCGCCGCGCGCCCTCGAAGTGGCTGCCACCGCAGGACGTACGTTACTCTACGCGGGCGACACCGACGCGCCCCTCGCCACGCTGGAGGCGGGCGATGCGATCCGCGTGGGACGGCGCACTGACGAACTCCACGTGCAACTCGACGACTACGCGTTCTACGCCCTGGATTTGATCGTCGAGGCCGAGGACGGCACGCCCCTCCGGCTGAAGGTGCTGGACGGCGCCTCCCTCGCAGACGGCCACTATCCCGGCACGATCCGCCTGGACGTAAGGGAAGACGCCCTGCGCTGCATCAACGCCGCCCCGATGGCCGACTACGTGGCGAGCGTGGTGACGCACGAATACGGCTTCGACGACGTGGCGGGCAACAAGGCGATGGCCGTCCTGGCTCGCACCTACGCCGTGCGCACCCTGCAGCAAGCACGATCGGCTGAATACGACCTCGTGGACCATATCGGCGCGCAGGTCTATCGCGGCGTAGCGGACCTCAACCCGATGGCCGTCGAGGCGACGCGGGCGACCCAGGGCCAGATCCTGACGTACCGAGGCCGCCCGGTCGAGGCTGTCTACTTCGCCTCCAGCGGCGGGCACACGGCGAATAACGACGCCGTCTGGGAGGCCCGCCCCCTGCCCTACCTGCGCGGCAAGCCCGACCCGTTCGACGCCGTTGCGCCCTACCAGGACTGGCGCGCGCTCGTCCCCCGCGACCGCCTGCTGCGCATCCTGAGCGACACCTACGGCACACCCGTCGAAGGCTTCCTGCTACACGGTCGCAGCGACGACGGGCGGGTCGAGAAGATCAAGCTGCTCGGGCCGCAGGAGCGCGTCATCAGCAGCAACGCCTTCCGCCTGCTCGTCAACCGCCACTTCGGCGAGACGCGGCTCCGCAGCACCTTCTTCGACGCCCGGCGCGCGGGCGATCGCTACGTGTTCAAGGGCAAAGGCTACGGCCACGGCGTCGGTCTGAGCCAGTGGGGCGCGCACGCCATGGCCGAGGAGGGCTACGACTACCGCGACATCCTGGCGTTCTACTACGATGGCGTCGCCCTCCATCCCGAAGGCGCCCTCGCCACCCCGGCCTACGCCGACGGGATGCGCCCGCCGGACACGACCGCCGCCCCGGCACAGCGCCCCGAGGAGACCTGGGGCAAGACCTCTACGTCGTCCTCGCGCACCAAACGACGGATCGGCTGGTGAGAACGGTTGTCCTGTGCTGCGTAGTGTGTGCAGCGGTGCTGATCCCGACGGTGGCGTGGGCCCAGGATACGCTGGAGGTGACCCTGCCGGAGATCGAGATCGCCGCCAGCCGCGCCACCGAGACCGAGGCCACGGCGCCGTTTGCCGTCTCCGTGCTGCGCCGCCCCGCAAGAGCAATAGCGACGAGCCCTGGGGTCACGCTGGAGCGACTGCTGCGGACGCTGCCCGGCGCCTGGCTGGGCGACCGCTCCCACTTCGCCCTCGGCGAGCGGCTGGTGGTGCGCGGCATGGGCTGGCGCGCCCCCTTCGGCGTGCGCGGCGTGCAGGTGCTGCTCGACGGCGTCCCGCTGACGATGCCGGACGGCCAGGCCATCCTCGACGTCGTGGAGCCGACGACGCTGCGTCAGGCCGAACTCCTCCGCGGGCCCGCCTCGCTGTTCTGGGGCAATGCCAGCGGGGGCGTGCTGTTTCTTTCGTCGATGCCGCCCGAGACCGTTCCGGCGCTGCGCCTCCGGGCGATGGGCGGCAGCCTCGGCCTGGAGCAGGTCGTCGCAAAGGGTTCGGCCGCATTCGGAAACCATCACCTGAGCGGCTATGCCTCGTCGATCCAGCGCGACGGCTACCGGCAGCACAGCACGGGACGCTTCGTTCGATCGGGCGTGCAGGGACGCTTTACGCTCGGACCGCGGACGACGCTGCACGCGACGACGGCGCTGTCCCACCAGGACGCCGAGCATCCCGGTTCGCTGACGGGCGACGAGGCGGCGGCCGATCCGCAGCAGGCCAACCCCAGCTTTGCCGACGCCGATGCCGGGAAGGAGAGCCTTCATGTCCAAACGGGCCTTACGCTGCGCCATGCGTCGTCGGTCGGACTGCTCACCGCCACGGCGTACGGTGTGCGGCGGCGCCTCGACAACCCGCTCCCCTTCGCCACGATCGACCTGAACCGCTGGGCGGGCGGGGCGCGTGTGCAACTCCAACAGCGTAGCGGACGTCTCGGCTGGAACGTGGGCGTGGACGCCGGATGGCAGGACGACGACCGGCGCAACTTCGACACCGTGGATGGCGCCGCGGGCGACGAACTGCGCCTGGACCAGCAGGAGACCGTCAGCGCCCTGGCCGCCTTCGGCTACCTGACGCTGCAGCTGACGGAGCGGCTGGAGGCCTCCCTCGGCCTGCGCGGCGACCGGCTGCGCGTGGCGCTGGACGACGCCCTGCTCGTGAACGGCGACCAGTCCGGCGACCGCACCTTCACCGCCTGGAGTCCCGCCCTCGGCCTCTCGTACCGCCTGCCGACGCTGCTGCTCTTCGCCAACCTGAGCAGCGCCTTCGAGACGCCGACGACGACCGAACTCGTCAACCGCCCCGACCTGGACGGCGGCTTCAACCCGACCCTCGACCCGCAGCGGACCTGGGGCCTGGAAGTCGGCGCGCGCGGCGGCATCCCGTCCGCCGACTTGACGCTCGACATCGCCCTCTTCCGCCTCTACGTGCGGGACCGGTTAGTGCCGTTCCAGACGGATGCGGGCGGCAGCCGCACCTTCTTCCGCAACGCAGGCGAAAACGTGCACGACGGCGTCGAAGTCGCCCTCACCTGGTCGCCCACCACGGCCCTGGAGGCATCCGTGACCTACACCGGCAGCCGCTTCGCCTTCACCGACGACGCCCTCGACGGCAACCGCGTGCCGGGCGTGCCGCCCCATCGCCTCGTGGCCGAGGTGCGCAGGTCGTACCGCGCCCTTTTCGTCGCAATCGGCATAGAGCGCGTCGCTGCCTACTACGTGGATGCCGACAACACGCAGCAGAACGACGGATACACGCTGATAGGCCTGCGGGCCGGGCACGAAGGCATCGCGGTGGGCCGTGCTACCCTCGTTCCATTCGTGCACGTGGATAACCTGCTGGATACGACCTACAACGGCTCCATCGTCGTCAACGCGAGCTTCGGGCGCTACTATGAACCCGCGCCGGGACGCACAGTGAAGGCGGGCTTGCAGGTGGCGTTTTAGCGGACATGCTCGCTCTCATACAGCGATCCACGGCTCCGCGCCTTCGCGCCATCCGCCCCGGGCCATACGCGGCGTGGTGAAGGCCCATCCGCCGTGCCCCGCAGCGTCGAGGACGATGAGCCCGCCCGTCGCCCCCTGCCCGTCCCGGTTGCGGACGCCCCGGTGCATGTGCTGCAGCCGCAGGCGAGCAGCCACTACGGGCGATTGGCCTGCCGCCACAACATCCACGGCGCGGGCGCACAGCAGCACTGTGGCAATGGCCTCGCCCCAGCCGGTCGCGCTAGCAGCGGCATCGGTCGTCGCGTAGAAGCCCGCTCCCGGCAACGGCGTATCGCCCACACGTCCCGACGGGCGAAGCGGTGTGCCCCCGGTCGAGGTGGCCGCGGCGAGGCGGCCCTGACGGTCC
>JAAAOL010000023.1 GCA_009908885.1 Bacteroidota bacterium
CCTTCCCGGCGCCGTGGACGCGCGATCACAAGTTCTGGCCCAGCGTCCGCCGCGTGGACGACGCCTACGGCGACCGCAATCTCGTGTGCGCCTGCCCGCCGATGGAGGCGTACGCGGAGTAGCACGCCCGCAAAGCACGACGTGCGACTCTGTAACGGAGGCTCCTGCCGAGCGCGGCGGGAGCCTCTTTTCTTTGCCGTGACGCAGCCATCCAGCCACGCTCGCAATGCGAGGACCGACGGGAACGGGTTCGCCGCATTGTATGCCGCGGTCTGCTGGCTGCGGACCGTGATCGTTCTCGCGCGGTACGCGATGGGACACAACGCACATTGGTATAATATATTTGTATAGTTGATTATTGAAGTGGAGTCGACACTCGATATAGTATAGATTGCAGTCATAAGGGTATTAAATAGAATCATTTAGCTTCAATGAATGCTTCTTCATGCGTTCGTCTCGAAACATTATACAACTGCTTCGTTATATTACGTCCGAATCAAAAATCAACAGCGTCTCGACCGACAGGCTGCTATGACGTGTGTTCGTTGCATCATCGCGATATGGGTTCTGGTGCTGGCAGGAGGCAGCGGAGCGGTCCTGGCGCAAGAGGCGCCGGAGCGGGCGCTGTCGCTGGAGAATGCCCTCCGCCGGGCGCAGGCGCACAACTTTCAGGTGCAGACGGCCGCCGCCGAGGCGCGCGCCGCACGGGCCGAGCACCGCCAGACGCTGGCGACGTTCTTGCCCCGCATTACCGTCAGCGAGGAGGGCACGGCCACGACGGATCCCGTCAACGCGTTCGGCTTCAAGCTGAAGCAGGAGGCCTTCACCCAGGAAGACTTCGCGGTGGATGCCCTCAACGACCCCGACCGCATCGACAACTTTGCCACGAAGATCGACGTTCAGCAGCCGCTCGTGAACCCGTCCGGCTTCTTCCAGCGGCAGGCGGCCGCGAAACAGTACGACGCCGCGGTGCAGCAGCAGCAACGCACCGAGGCGTTCGTCACGTACCGCGTGAAGGAAGGCTACTTCGGCCTCGTCCTGGCCCGCGAGCGCCTCGCCGTGCTCAACTCGGCGCTGGTCACCGCCCGCGCCAACCGGGACCAGGTGGAGGTCTTTTACGATCAGGGCCTCGTCAACCGGGCCGACCTGCTGGCTGCGCGCGTCCGGGTGCTGGAGCTGGAAAGCCAGCGCGCCGAGGCCGATGCGAATAGTCAGAACGCCGCCGACCGGCTGCGGTACCTGCTCGGCATCGAAGAGAACGTCACGCTGGTCCCCACCGACGGGCTGGAGCGGGTGCGCACCGACGTGTCCGCCGCCGCGATCGACGTGGGGCAAGTGAACCAGCAGCGCTCCGACATGCAGGCCCTCCGCTATCGGGCCGACGCCGCCCGCGCTACGGCCCGCGCCCGGCGCTCGGCCTTCCTGCCGACGCTCAACGCGATGGGCGGCTACCAGTGGAACGACGAAGACCTCTTCGGCACGGCGGGTAGCAGCTGGACCGTCGGCGTGGCGCTCCGCTGGAACCTGTTCAGCGGCTTCGAAAACATCGGGGCCACCCAACGCGCCCAGGCCAACCTGCATCGCGCCGAGCTGGCGGTGCGGGACCAGGCGCTCCAGAACCAGGTCGACGTCGCCGCCGCGCTGCGCACGCTGGAGGCCGTGCGCCAGCAGGTGCGGCAGGCCGAGGCCGCCGTCGAGCAGGCCCGCGAGTCGCTGCGCATCCGCGCCGACCGCTACGCGCAGGATCTCGAAAAGACGACCGACCTGCTGAACGCGGAGACCACCCTCGCCAATCAGCGCCTCGCCTACCTCCAGGCGCTCTATCAGCACAACCTCACCCTGTATCGCCTCGAATGGCTCACCGAGCGTGCCCTGACCCCATGACGCGCCCCCGCCGAGCTGCCCATTTGTCTCACTCCGCATCTGACCCGACGACGACCATGCGACGCCCTGCTTTTCTCCTCGCGACGGTGCTGCTCCTTGCGCTCGGCCTGAGCGCCTGCGGCGACGCCGACGAGTCCGCTGCCCCTTCTGACGACGCCGTGCCCGTCGCGCTGGAAACCGTCGGCCAGGCCGCGCAACCGCAGGTGTACCGCTACACGGGCACCGTCCAGGGCGCCCGGCGCGTGCCGCTCAGCACCAAGCTGATGGGCCGGGTCACGCAGCTTCCGGTGGACGAGGGCGACCGCGTGCGGCGCGGGCAGCTCCTGCTACGGCTGAACAGCGACAACGTGACCGCGCAGCAGCGCCAGGTGCAGGCCCGCCTGCGGGAAGCGCGTGCCCACCTCGATAACGCGCGCACCAACTTCGAGCGCTTCGAGACGCTGTATCAGCAGGAGAGCGCAACGAAGAAAGAGTTCGAAGACGTGCAGACGCGTTACGAGAGCGCGCAGGCCCAGGTCGAGGCGCTGGAGAACCAGCTCGCGGAGATCGAGGACATGCTCAGTTACGCCACCCTGACGGCGCCGGTCGATGGCTACGTGGTCGAGAAGCGGATTGAGGAAGGAGCGATGGCCGCGCCGGGGCAGCCGCTGCTCGTCGTCGAGACGCTGGATGCGATGAAGGTCGCCGTCCAGGTGCCGGAGCAGGACATCAACCGGTTCGCAATGGGCGACGAGGTCGACGTCGAGATCGCCGCGCTGGAGACCACGCTGCCGGGCCGCGTGGACGAGGTCAACCCGTCCGGCAATCCCGCCAGCCGCCAGTTCCACGTCCAGGTGGTGTTGCAGCAGGAGGGCGAGGCGCCCGTCAAATCGGGCATGTACGCGCAGGTGCTGCTCCGCAAGGGGGAGCAGACGATCATCACCGTGCCCGCCGAGGCGCTCGTCCATCGCGGGCAGCTCACGGGCCTCTACACCGTAGGCGCCGAGGACCGTGCCGTGCTGCGCTGGGTGCGCACCGGCCAGCGCTTCGACGGCCGCATCGAGGTGCTGGCCGGCCTGCGCGTGGGCGAGCGCTACGTGGCCCGCACGGACGGCCGCCTTCAGGAAGGGCAGAAAGTGACCGCTCAGACGCCCACGGTCCGCAACTAAGACGGCCCCACCCGAGCACCCTCACTATCCCGCACGCCGCACCGATCCCATGGCGAAGACGACAGGACTTGCAGGACGCATCGCCCAGGGCTTCATCAACTCGAAGCTGACGCCGCTGCTCATGGCGGCCTTTCTGGGCATCGGCATCTACAGCGCTTGGCTGACGCCCAAGGAGGAAGACCCGCAGATCGAGGTCCCCATGGCCGACATCTTCGTGGGCTATCCGGGCGCGACGCCCGCCGAGGTGGAGAGCCGCATCGTAGAACCGCTGGAACGGCTGCTCGCCAACATCGACGGCGTCGAGTACGTCTACTCGACGGCGATGCCGGGGCAGGCGCTCGTCAGCGTGCGCTATTTCGTGGGCGAGGACGTGGAGCAGAGCCTCGTGAAGCTGTACGAGGAGGTGCTCAAGCGGATGGAGCAGGCGCCGCCGGGCGCGACGATGCCGCTCGTCAAGACGCGCGACGTGGACGACGTGCCCATCCTCGCCCTCACGCTCCACAGCGACAGCGACGTGTACGACGACTATCAGCTCCGCCGCATCGGGGCCGAGCTGGCCGCCGAAATCAAGAAGGTGGATGGCGTCGCCGCCGTCGACCTCATCGGTGGGCGACAGCGGCAGGTGCGCGTCGAACTCGATCCGAACCGCCTGGCGGCTTACCACCTCGATCCCCCGTCCATCGCCCGCCAGATCCAGGCCGCCAACAGCCAGCTGCAGGCGGGCTCCTTCAGCCAGAACGACACGGAATACCTGGTCGAGACGGGCCGCTTTTTCGAGGGCGTCGAGGACCTGGAGCGCCTCGTCGTGGGCGTCCACGGTAGCAGTCCCGGCTATCTCAAGAGCGTAGCGACGATCATCGACGGGCCCGCCGAGCCGTCGCAGTACGTCGCCTTCGGCTATGGCGCCGGGCATGAGGGCGGACACGAGGCCGAGGCCGGAAGTACCGATGCGGCCGTGCAGCTGACCGCGCTGCAGCCGACCGTGACGCTGGCCATCGCCAAGCGCTCCGGCGAGGACGCCATGACCATCGCCGAGACGGTGGAGCGCAAGGTGACGCGGCTGGAAGGCGCGCTGGTCCCTGCCGAGGTGAGCGTCACCACGACGCGCAACTACGGCGAGACGGCGGCGCACAAAGTGTTCGAGCTGATGCTGCACCTGCTCGTCGCCATCGGCGCGGTGACCGTCGTCGTGAGCCTCGCGATGGGCTGGCGCGGCGGCCTCGTCGTCTTTCTGTCAGTGCCCATCAGCTTCGCCCTCACGCTGTTCGTGTACTACATGTTCGGCTACACGCTGAACCGCATCACCCTGTTCGCCCTCATCTTCGTGACCGGCATCGTGGTGGACGACTCCATCATCATCGCCGAGAACATGGAGCGGCACTTCAAGATGCGGCGGCTGCCGTTCGCCCAGGCGGCGCTGGCCGCCATCAACGAGGTGGGCAACCCGACGATCCTGGCCACGCTGACCGTCATCGCGGCGGTGCTGCCGATGGCATTCGTCTCGGGCCTGATGGGGCCGTACATGAGCCCCATGCCCATCGGCGCGTCGCTGGCCATGATGTTCTCGCTGTTCGTGGCCCTCGTCATCACGCCGTACCTGGCCTATCGGCTGCTGGAGAAGACGGAGAAGCCCGAGGACGAGCCCGACTACCGCCTCGAAGACACGACCATCTACCGGGTCTATGCCGCCACCATCGAGCCGCTGCTCCAGAGCCGCGCCAAGCGGTGGGGCTTCCTCGGCATCACGACGCTGCTGCTGCTCGGTTCCGTCTCGCTCTTCTACTTCAAGGTGGTGACGGTCAAGATGCTGCCGTACGACAACAAGAGCGAGTTTCAGGTGGTGGTGGACATGCCCGAGGGCACCACGCTGGAGCGCACGGCGGCCGTCACGCGCGAGCTGGGCCTCTACCTGGCGCGCCAGCCGGAGGTGACCAGCTACCAGACCTATGCGGGCACGGCCTCGCCGGTCAACCTGAACGGCCTCGTTCGCCACTACGACCTGCGCTCGGCGCCGCACCAGGCGGACATCCAGGTGAACCTGCTGCCCAAAGACGCGCGCGACGAGCAGAGCCACGCCATCGCCAAGCGGATGCGGCCTGCGCTCCAGGACATCGGCGCGCGCTACGGGGCGAACGTCAAGGTGGCCGAGGTGCCGCCCGGCCCGCCCGTCCTCTCGACGCTGGTGGCCGAGATCTATGGGCCGAACCTAGACCAGCAGCGCGCCATCGCCCGGCAGGTGAAGGAGATCTTCGCGACGACCGAGGGCATCGTGGACGTGGACTGGCGCGTGGAGGAGGACCAGACCAAGTACACGTTCGTGGTGAACAAGGAAAAGGCCATGCAGACCGGCGTGCCGACCGAGCAGATCACCCGGACGGTGGCGCTCGCGCTGGGCGGGCAGCACGTCTCGACCCTGCGCCTGCCCGACGAGCAGGAGCCCGTCGGCATTCAGGTGCGGCTGGCCGAGGCGGATCGCTCCAGCCTGGCGGCGCTGCGGTCGCTCCGCGTGCAGGCGCCGAGCGGCGCGATGGTGGCCGTGGGCGACCTGGTGCGCGTGGAGGAGACGACGCGCGACCAGCACATCGACCGTAAGAACCAGCGGCGCGTGGTCTACGTCACGGGCGACGTGGCGGGCGAGGTGGAGAGCCCGATCTACGCCATGCTGAACGTGGAGGACCGCCTGGGCGAGGTGACGGTGCCCGCCGGATACGGCTTCGGGACGCTCTATACCGACCAGCCCTTCCTGGAGGACGACTTCGCCCTCAAGTGGGACGGCGAGTGGCGCATCACCTACAAGGTCTTCCGCGACTTAGGCATCGCCTTCGCCGTAGTGCTGGTCATCATCTATCTGCTCATCGTCGGCTGGTTTCAGGAGCTGACCACGCCCATCGTGATGATGGTGGCGATTCCGCTCTCGCTCATCGGCATCGTCCTCGGCCACTGGCTACTGGGTGCCTTCTTCACGGCCACCTCCATGATCGGCTTCATCGCGCTCGCCGGCATCATGGTGCGCAACTCGGTGCTGCTGATCGACTTCGTCAACCTGCGCATCGACGACGGCGTCCCGCTGCGGCAGGCCGTGGTGGAGGCGGGCGCCGTGCGGACGCGCCCCATCTTGCTCACGGCGGGCACCGTGGTCATCGGCGCCTTCGTCATCCTGTTCGACCCGGTCTTCCAGGGCCTCGCCATCTCGCTCATGGGCGGCGCCATCGCCTCGACGGCGCTGACGCTGCTCATCGTACCGCTGATCTACTTCATGATTGAGCGGCGCAAGGCGCCCGAGGGTCGGGGCACGGGCAGCGGCGCGCCGAGCCTGCCAGAATCGTCCGGCGACGGCACCCGCGACGCGACGCCAGCCCCGTCGTCGGAGCCGCCGTCCGTTGATCAGGCCTGATGCCACCTTCTTCTCGCTGCCTACGGATGAACCCGCTCACCGATGCCATGAAACTCATCGCCATCATGAGCCTCGACGCCTACGCCGAGGCGCTGCACGACATCTACCGGGACCACCGCATCAAGGTCTTCAGCGAACTCGACATCCGGGGCTACCACCACGAGCAGCCCGTCTCCGGCGTCAACTTCGGCTGGTTCGGGCGGTCCGCCTCGCCGGCCTACTCGACGCTGACGTTCGCCTTCCTGGAGGCCGAGCAGGCTACGGCGCTGCTCGACGCCATCGCCGAGTACAACGAGGACCACGACCCCGACCACCCGATCCGCGCCTTCCTGATGCCGGTGGAGCGGTCCGTCTAAGCGGTCCCGTCCGCCCCGTTTATCTCATCCGATGCTCCCTGTACCTGCCATGCCTGACGCGCCAGAAACCACCACGTCGTCCATTCGCTGCACCACCAACCTGTCCGAGCGTCTCGTGCGCGGGCTGGCGGGCACCGTCGTCCTCGCCGGGCTGGGGCTGGGCTGGTGGGTCAGCCCGTGGTTCTACCTGATCGTGGCCTTCGCGGGGGCAAACCTGCTGCAGAGCGCCTTCACGGGCTTCTGCCCGCCGGAGATCCTGTTCGGCAAGTTCGCCAACCGGGGCTGAGCCCGTCACGAGCGCAGGGCCGAGAGGGCTGCCACCCCCACCTTGCCCGCTGCAGGCTACTTGAACAGGAGCGTAAGCCCCGTCGCGTGGTTCGTCACGGCGATGGGAGCGTCGTGGTCGGGGAGGAGATACTGCCCCTCCGGGCCGCGCGGCAACGCGTCCAGGCGCATCGTCACGGTGCCGTCCTCCAGGTCCGCGGTGTAGCTTTTCTTGTCGTACTTGAAGAGCGCGCCGGTCAGCACGTCGACCACGAAGCCGGGCCAGAAGAAGACGTTCAGGATGGCCGTGTTGTTGAACTCCGTGTCGAGCTCGAACCGGAGCGGGTCGTAGCCGTCCAGTTGCACCGTCACGTCAGTCTCTTCCAGGCCGGGGCGGTCGACGACGACCGTGGTGGGCGTGGTGCCGACGACGATGCCGTCGATGAGGACCTGGGCGCCCTGCGGCTCGGAGTCGAACGTGATGTCGTCTTCGGTGCCGGAGAACAGCGTCGCGCACCCGCTCAGGAGGAGCAGGGCGCTCACGAGAAGCACGGTACTACGCATGGCGAGCGGAGATCGGGTTGGTCCAGGGTATCAGACGTTTTCTAACGTAGACGGGGCACGCGCCAGATTCAACTGCCGACGGAGGGCATCGAGCGTCTTGAGGCAAGGTTCACGAGAAGCTGCCGGTCGCCACAAAAAACCCCGGCACCGCATGAGGCGATGCCGGGGTCGTGCTGGAATCGTGAGGTTTAGCGGTTAGTTGCCGCCGACCCCAAACAAGAGGCCGCCGCCGATCGTGAAGAGGTCCACGTCGCCGAGCGTGATCTGAGCCTGGACGTACGGCTTCAGACTGCCCGTTTCGAACTCCGCGCCACCGATGATGTTGATGCCGGTCTCTGTACTGCTACTGTCGAAGCCAAACCCTTCGAACTCAGTATCGAACGAGACCCGGGTGAATCCGATGCCTGCTCCGGCGTAGGGCGTGAACGCTTGATTGTCGACGCCGAACTCATACAGCGCATTGCCACTGATCTGAAAGACCGTGAGGTTTTCTTCCGTGAAATAAAAGTCGAAGGCGGGGTTGATGAGTACCGGGAGACTCGCGAGGCCAATGCGGCCGTCGGCACCGATGAACAACTCTTCAATGTCGCCCCCGACATCGAAGCCTGCCCGTGGCCCGACTTCGATCACGGCTTGCGCCTGGGAATTGCTGACGCCTACGACGAGAAGGAGTACGGCGACGAGTGCGCCGATGCGTGTAACAGTTCGCATAATGTGTGATGTTGGTGCGTGAGAGAAGGTACGTGATGGCAGCCTGAGGACTTCGAAGGTCCTCGCTGAACCTAGCGACCGCCGCTACCATTCGCAACGCGCCAAATGACACGATGCTGTCGATGGAGCGCAGGTGTGCGGCGGGTTCATCTCTTAAATGCGTGAAGGCGCCCTGAAATGGGTCACGGAAGCAGTCTCCGATGTTCACGAATGGATAGCATGTACCGTTCCGGTTGCTGAAGGGCATCCCAGCGGCGATCTTGGAGCCGTCTGCAGCACCCGCTATCGCAGACGGCGCTTTTTCTCACCCGACGGATATCGTCCGTGAAGCAGTGGCTGATCGTGCTGGTAGGTTTTCTAGTCCTCGGGGCGGGGAGTGGTAGTGGCCAGCAGGTCCAGGCGCAGCCCGCGCCGCAGCGGGGCGTCGTGTGGACGCCGCCCTCGGACCTGCGCCAGGCGATCGACGACCTGCGGGCGATGCGGGCGATGGGCGTGCAGGCCGTGCGGACGCCGCTGGTGCCGGACGAACGCCTGCTCACGCTGGCCGACTCGCTCGACCTGCAACTCTACCAGGACCTGCCGCTGGAGGCGCTGCCTGCCGCCGCGCTCCGCGACACGCTGGCCTATGCCACGCGGGTGCTGCGCCTCGCGCTCGATCAGGCCCAGGACCACCCGTCGGCGCGGCACTTCGGCCTGGCCCGCCGCAGCGACACGAGCGACTCGACGGCATGTGCCGTCTTCGAGCAACTGGCGGACGTCGTGCAGGAGCACGGGCCATCCGGCAGCCAGACCTACTATCTGAGCGCCTTCGTCGAGGCGGACCGCTGCGCCTCGGCCGTCGACGTCGTACTGCTGGACGGGCGGGACGCGCCGCAGCCGGTCGACCTGCTCGCACGCTGGCGGACGGCGCATGGCGACCTTGCGGACGCGCAGGTCGGGCTCGGAGCGCTCGGGACGTGGGTGCGGCCCGGCGCCGAGGGACTCCGGCAGGCCCACAGTCCGGAACGGCAGGCCCGCTATCTGGAGACGCACCTCACCACCCTCTGGCCGGACACGACGAGGGCGGGCCGAGACGCTGCTGGGCGGGCTTCGATCGCCTTCGTCTACCGCTGGCGCGACCTCGACCGCGACCGCCCTGATCCTACGCGCGACCCGGAGGATGCGTACGTTCAGCGCTACGGGCTGCACACGGTGGGCGGCACGGCGCGTCCTGCGCGGGAGGTCGTGCAGGGCATCTTCACCGGGCGGCAGCGCGTATTCGCCTGGCCTGCGGGTACGTCGCCCGTGCCTCGGGCGCCCTGGATCGTCGTGCTCGGCTGGGGCGTGATTCTGCTGCTCGGGCTGTGCTACGCTTTCTTGCCGCGCTTTCGATACATGGTGCCGCGTTTCTTCCTGGCGCACGGGTTCTACCGCGAGTCGATCCGCGAGGGGCGCGACGTCGTCCCGTGGGCCAGCGCCGTCATGCTGGTCGCCGTGGCGCTCGGCGTGGGGGTGGCGGGGAGCGCCGTGGTGGACGTGGTGCGGCAGGAGGTAGCGTTCCGCGTGCTGTACCGGGCCCTGCCGCCCGGGATGCAGGAGGTGGGGGTGGATCTGCTGGCCCAGCCGTGGATGCTGGCGCTGCTGCTGGGGTGCTTTCACGCCCTGATCCTCGCTTTGTGGGCCACCCTGCTGGCCGGCGTCGCCCGGCACTACTACCTGCTCATGCCGGGACAGACGATGACGCTCGTCGTGTGGCCGCAGTGGCCCGTCCTCGTGCTGATGCTGGTCGGGATGGTCTTACCGTCGCTGCCGGCGGCGACGGCGCTCCAGGTGATCCTGTGGCTCGCAGGCGTGGCGGGCCTCGGGTTCGTGTATTCCATCGGGCGGACGCTCAACGACTATGCCCGCGTCACGCGCGTGCCGGGCCTCCAGGTCTTCGCCCTCGTCCTCGCCAGCCCGCTCGTGGTCCTGACGGTCATCGCCCTCTTCACGGCGCTGGAGATGCGGCCCACGCTCCAGTTCGTGTGGCACCTGGCCACGCGGTCGTAGCGACGGGCAGGCTGGACCGCGGACGACGGACCACGGACCGCTGCAAGACAGTTCAGGTCGACCCTGTCTGGGTAGCCGGACCGTGTACTCCGTACGTCGTAATGCGTAACCGTTGCGACGTCTCCCCGTTCGGGCCCAAATCAGCGTCGAGGGGGACCGCACCACGCATCACGCATCACGCACCACGCATAACGCACCAGCCGATACGGATCGGGCCTCGATCGCAAAGAAGCCAGCTGATACGCCGTCCGCCGTCCGCCGTCCGTCAGTCCAGCAGCGACGCGTAGAAGTCGAGCGTCTGCCGGGCGATGGCGCGCCAGCTGAATTGCTCCTCCACGCGCTGGCGTCCGGCCTGGCCCATCGCGTCGCGGCGGTCGGGGTCGGCCATGAGCGCGTTGATCGCCTCGGCCAGGTCGCGGGAGAACTGATCGGGGTCCACCGGTTCGAAGTCGCCGTCGCCTTCCGCTTCCAGCGGGACGAGCAGGCCCGTCTCGCCGTCCACCACGACGCTCGGGATGCCGCCCACCGCGGAGGCTACGACGGCCGTTTCGCACGCCATCGCCTCCAGGTTGATGATGCCGAACGGCTCGTAGACGGATGGGCAGGCGAAGACCGCCGCGTGCGAGTACATCGTGATGACGTCCTCGCGCGGCAGCATCTCACGCACCCATACGATGCTGTGGTCGGGCCCCTGCGCCTGCTCCACGGCCTCGGTCATCTCCTGCTCGATCTCCTCCGTATCCGGCGCGCCTGCGCACAGGACCACCTGTGTCCCAGGTGCCAGGTGTTGGATGGCGTTCACGAGGTGGATGATGCCTTTCTGCCGCGTGATGCGGCCCACGAACAGCACGAACGGCTTTGCCGGATCGACGCCATGCGACCGCAGCACGTCCTCGTCGAGCGTGGGGCGGTACTGGTCCGGGTCGATACCGTTAGGAATCACGCGGATGCGGTCGAAGGGCACGTCGTAGAGGTCGTGCACGTCCTGCTTCATCGACTCCGAGACCGCTATCACACCATCGGCGTTCTGGTACGCCGTCTTCTCGATCCACGAGCTGGCGTGGTACGCCGTGCCCAGCTGCTCCACCTTCCACGGGCGGTGCGGCTCCAGCGAGTGCGTCGTCAGCACCAGCTTCGCGCCGACGAGTTGCTGGGCGAGGCACCCGGCCAGGTGGCTGTACCAGGTGTGCCCGTGCACGATGTCCGCCTCGGCGATGGAGCCCGCCATGATGAGGTCGCGCTGCATCGTGTCCATGAACTTGCCGTGCCGCGCGTCCTGCGCCGGAGGCAGGTACGACGGGTTGACGCCCCGCACACGCAGGTTGCCGTCCGACTCGTCCTGCTCGCCGAAGCAGAGCACGTCGACGCCGTGCGCGCCGTCGTCCAGGCGGGCGAGTTCGCGGGTGAGGTATTCGACGTGGACGCCCGCGCCGCCGTACACGTTGGGCGGGTACTCGTTCGTGAGGATCGTTATGTTCATCGGGTGCGCAGTAAGGGGTCAGTGGGTGAATGAGCTTACGGAGTGAAGGGCCCTTCCTCCGGGCCGAGCAGTAATGCCGTGGAGA